>JALQSZ010000520.1:267-582 GCA_023264135.1 Acidimicrobiales bacterium | reverse complement strand
ATTGTCGCGCCGCTCAGTTCGAGGATTGTCGATCGCATCGGTTCGAAGATCACGGTTGCATGCGGTCTCGGACTGGTGACAATTGGTCTTGTGACCATGGTCGGTCTTCAGGTCGACACGCCGTACGTGAACATTTTCTGGCGACTCATGTTGATGTCGGCCGGTATGGGTCTGACCATGGCCCCGGCGACCGAATCGGTCATGGGTTCGCTGCCGATCTTCAAAGCGGGTGTTGGTTCCGCAGTGAACGACACCACTCGCCAGGTTGGCGGCGCGCTTGGCGTTGCCGTTATTGGTTCGGTGTTGGCCACGACC
>JALQSZ010000520.1:0-257 GCA_023264135.1 Acidimicrobiales bacterium | reverse complement strand
ATGGCAATCAGGTGCGCGATTTTCTCACTGGTCTTGGTCTTCCACTCCCGCAGCCACTGATTGATGCGGCCCACAACAGCATCGGCGCGGTGCAGAACGGCATCGTGCCGACGCTCCAGAGCAAGGGTCTGACCGACGTCGCGGCGAAGATCAGTGCCGAAGCCAATTCAGCCTTTGTCAGTGCGGTCCATTGGGGCGTTCTGACTGCAGCTGCGGCCACCTTTATTGGTGTGGTGATGGTGCTGCTGTTCCTCCCG
>JALQSZ010000051.1 GCA_023264135.1 Acidimicrobiales bacterium | reverse complement strand
GTGCGCTGAACGCTGCGTGACCTTGCGGCGTTCGCGTCCGAGTTGCCGACGCTCATTACGAGTCATTAATTCGCCACCCGAATGCATGAGTGGACCGAGCTCAGGAGGTGACCCGGGGATGACTGGTTCGTCGGAAGACATTCCTCCACCGTACCTGCGCCTTGTGCAATCGGGAGGGCCGCCTGTTGTGTAGGTTCGGGACATGAACGAGATGGAAGTTCTCACCTGGTCCATGTTCGGAGAGGCCTCCTACGAGTTGGCCCGCATGATCGATGACGATGGCTTTCGCCCAGACCTCATCCTTTCAATTGCGCGAGGCGGTCTTCCGATTGGCGGGGCGCTCTCCTACTCGCTGGGAATCAAGAACACGCACGTGATGAACGTTGAGTACTACACGGGCAAAGGTGAACGCCTCGAGTTCCCGGTGATCCTTCCGCCACCGTTGACACTCGTCAATATCGAGACCTCGAAGGTCCTCATTTGCGACGACGTCGCTGATACCGGACACACTCTCAAGATGGTGGTCGAACACGTCGCTTCGCAGGTTGGCGAGGTTCGAACCGCGGTTGTGTATCAAAAGCCAATCTCGGTCATCGACTGCACCTACGTCTGGCGCCATACCGACCGTTGGATCGACTTCCCATGGTCAACGCAAGCTGCACTCGTGAATCCACACGAGTCCGACATTCACGACTGACGCGCTAACGCTCTTCTCGTTCGTACGGCTTTCCGAGCGCGGCGGGCGCTCCGAGTTGCCGGCGAGACGACGCATTCGAGGCAATCACAAGCACGACGATCGTCATCACATACGGGAGTGCGGCGAGGAACGCTGTCGAGATATGGAATCCACGCGCTTGCAGTGTGAGGCTGAGGCTTGAAAGCGCACCGAAGAGGTACGCGCCAACCAGCATGAGATCTGGTCGCCAGAAGCCGAAGATCACCAACGCCAGCGCGATCCATCCCTGGCCAGCGGTCATACCGTCGACCCACGTGGGAACGATCATCAATGAGAAACAGGCACCAGCAATACCGGCGAAGGAACCGCCGATGATCACGTGTGCGTAGCGATAACGCACGACAGGAATACCAACCGAATCGGCAGTCTGAGGTGACTCACCCACCGCACGAAGGTGCAGGCCCATTCGGGTCTTAAAGAGATAGAACGACGCACCAAGTACAAAAATCCACGAGATGTAGGTGAGCAGCGTCTGGTGGAACAGAATCGGTCCGACCACCGGAGCATCGGCCAAGCCGAACACATCGAGACGCAGGAATTGGTGAGCAACGGGCGATTGGCCGAGATGCCAAATACCCGCGAGGTATGACGAGAGGCCTGCTGCTCCCGCGAAAATCGTGAGTGCCAGTCCGGAAATAATCTGATTCACGCGCAACGTAATCGTGAGGAACGCGTGGATTGCAGCACCGAGAGCGGCTGCGACCATCGCAGCAAGAATTGCGAGCGGAAGAACCACGAAGGCTGGTCCGCCGACATTTGTCGACACCCACGCCGCAGCGACTGCTCCGAGGAGCATCATGCCTTCAACGCCGAGATTGAGTACGCCGCTGCGCTCGGCGAGCACTTCGCCGAGGCTCGCGAACACAAGTGGTGTTCCGTAAAAAATGGCCGAGGCCATGATCACTACGAAGATGTTGTCGTTGATGCTCATGCGGGCTCCAACGTTGTTTCAACACCACTGGGCCGTGCCGAACGAGTGATGCGGTATCGCGCCAACACTTCTCCGCCCAATGTGCAGAACAGGATCAGACCCTGTAGAACGCCGACCAGCCCCGCTGGGAAATCGGGTCCGCGCAATGCGTACCCGGCATTCGTGATGCCGCCGAGAAGAATCGCCACGAAGACCACCGCAACCGGATTCAGTCGTGCGAGAGCGGCAACCACGATGCCGGCGTAGCCGAAGCCTGACTGCTGCAAGCCCTTCGGATCGAGGATGTGGCGGAAGTTTCCAACATCGGTTGCACCACCGATACCTGCGAGTGCACCCGAAAGTGCAGCGACAGCGACAACGACTCGTGTCGGCTTCATTCCCGCATAGCGAGCTGTGGTTGGCGCTCCTCCAACCACTCGCATTTCAAAACCGAATCGGGTCTTGCGCTGGAGCGCATAGAGCCACCCGGCGATGACCATGCCGAGGAGAAAACCAAACGGAACGATGATGGATCCGAAATCGAGCTTCGGCCACCATGCGACGGTTGGGAGCACTTTGCCTTTCGGGAACACTGCCCCACTACCGCTCAGTTCTCTCCAAAACGAATTGGAATCGAAAATCAGATACGTCGCGATCACTGCTGCGACGTAATTGAGCATCAGTGACGTGATGATTTCGTTCGTTCGGAATCTTGCTTTAAGGATGCCGGGAATCAGTGCCCAGAGACCGCCGCCGATCGCGCCGAACACAATCATCGCAGCGACAGAAAGAACGCCTGGAGCATCGGCACCGAGTTTGAGTGCGATTCCGGAACCAAATATCGCACCCATCACAAACTGGCCTTCACCGCCAATGTTGAAAAATCCGATGCGAAACGCAACTGCGGCGCACAAACCGGTGAACAGCAACGGCGTCGCCGAAACCAACGTGCCACTGAATGCGCCTTCGGAGATGAAGGCGCGGTCGACAATGCGGGCGTACACCGAAAGTGGGTTCTGCCCTGTAACGCCGAGAACGATTGCGCCCACGAGGAGCGCGGCGAAAAATGAACCGACCGGCACTGCCCAAGGGAGCCATTTCGGTAGATCGCTTCGTGGTTCAAGCCTGAAACCAAAGCGTCTCATGCTGACTCCTCCATCTCTCCACCCATGAGAAGTCCGATCCGTTGCACATCGGCGTCGCTGCGTTCGACGACATCGAGCACACGACCCTCGTACATCACGGCGATCCGATGAGAAAGAGCAAGTACTTCATCGAGATCTTCACTTACGAGAAGAATTCCGACGCCCGACTCCGCAGCATCGAGCAAGAGTTGATGCACGGTCGCGACCGCACCAACGTCGAGACCTTGGGTGGGAGAGGCGATGACAAGGACCTTTGGATCGCCCGACATTTCGCGAGCCAAGAGCACCTTCTGAACGTTGCCACCAGACAAGCGTCGAGTCGGCGTGGTTTCCGATGGAGCTCGAACATCGAACCGCTCCATGAGTTCGCGGGCTTCGGCATCGATGACTGATTGACGAATGAACGGTGGTCGAGCAACAGGAGGACGTCGGTACTTCTTCAACGCCATGTTCTCGGCAATGGTGAGGTCGGGAGCGAGTCCAGTTCCCATTCGGTCCTGCGGAACATAGGAAACACCGAGTCGAATGGGATGGCGAGTACTGCCGTTCTCCAGTGATTCGCCATCGACTCGAATGGATCCTGAAACTGAACGACGAAGGCCCGCGAGAATCTCAACGAGCTCGCGCTGACCGTTGCCAGCGACACCGGCAACACCAACAATTTCTCCGGCACGAACGTTGAGGCTCACTCCATCGAGTGCGGTCAAACCACGATCGCCCACAGCACGAAGGTCGTCGATCTCCAAGACAACTGGAGTTGAAGCAGCAAGTGATTGGGTCGTCGACTCGGTAGAGCGCTTCACCGATTCAACGTCTCGTCCGACCATGAGCGAAGCGAGTGCGGTCACATCGTTTTCCGTCACTGTTTCAATTGATCGGCCATGACGAAGCACCGTGACTCGGTCGGCGATTGAGGCAACTTCACCAAGTTTGTGAGAAATGAAAACGACACTGCGGCCATTGCGCGCCATCGATTGAAGCGTCGTCGCGAGGACTTCGGATTCAACGGGTGTCAGCACCGCGGTCGGTTCGTCCATGATCAGAACCCGGGCGTCTCGGTAGAGCACCTTGATGATCTCCACTCGCTGCTGCTCGCCAACAGAGAGTTGCCAGATCTTCGCTCGAGGATCAACGGGCAAATCGAATGATTCACTGAGCGCGACGATTCGCTCTTCAATGGCAGACATATCGAAGCGCCCAGCGACGGGATTGTGCGCCGACCCAAGCGCGATGTTCTCCGCGACGCTGAAGGTCGGGATCAATCGAAAATGTTGATGCACCATGCCGATGCCAGCGGCGATGGCATCTCGCGGTGAATGGAATTCGGCCTTCTGACCCAGTACTTCAATCCATCCTGAATCAGGTCGATACAACCCCGTCAAAATGTTTGACAGCGTGGTCTTGCCTGCACCGTTCTCGCCGAGGAGTGCATGCACTTCGCCGACGCGCACATCGAACGTGACGTCTTCGTTTGCGATGACTCCCGGAAACTTCTTGGTGACGTGAAAAGCAGCCACCGCCGGAGCGGTGGCTGCTTCCACGAATGCGTCCTGTGTCACAGTTGCGACACTATCCCGATCAGCCCTTCGGGCTGCCGGAGATTCCCTTGACGAAGTAGCTCATGGTGTAGAGATCCTTCATCGTGAGGGTCTGACCCTTGGTGATGACCGTCTTGCCGTCCTGGTCCTGACGATCGGCGAGACCCCAGTACCAACCGAAGGCCTTCGCGTCGCCGGCCTTGGCCTTTGCAACCTCAGCGTCCATTGCACTCTTCGTTGCTGCAGCGACGGTGGAGCCGTACTGAGCGAGGCCGGTGAAGTTGTCGGCGATGGTGCCGTAGTAGTTGTTCTGCTTCCAGGTGCCGTCAATGACCTTGTTGACCTCGGAAAGCTCGAACGGGCCCCAGTTGTAGGTCGCGGCGGTCTGCCACACCGAGCTGTAGGAACCGGACTGATCGGAGTCGTAACCGAACCACGGAAGGTTGTTGGCCTTGGCCACTTCACCTGCCGAGGGGCTGTCCTGATGTGAGAAGAGGGTGTCGGCTCCAGCGGACACAAGTGACTCCGCTGACTGACGTTCCACCGCGGGATCGAACCAGGTCTTGGTCCAAACGACGTTCACCTTGGCGGCCGGGTTCACCGACTGTGCACCGAGGGTGAAAGCGTTGATGCCACGAATGACCTCAGGAATCGGGAACGGTGCTGAAACACCAATGGTGTTGTTCTTCGTTGCCTTACCTGCAGCGATACCGGTGACGTAGAGAGAATCCTCGCCGGCGCCGTAGTACTCGTTGTAGTTCGACGGAACGGTCTGGCCAAGGGTGATCGAGTCGCCCGTTGCCATCTCGAACTTCACGGTTGGGTTGGCCTGCGCGGCGGCCTGCATTGCTTCCTTGTAGCCATAGGACGTTGCGAAGATGATCTTGTTGCCATCCTTGATGAGATCGTTGATGACCTGCGCGACCTCAGGGCCTTCCGGAACGTTTTCCTTGTAGGTCGTCTGGACCTTGGAGCCAAGCTGCGTGGCCACGAACTCGCGTCCGGCATTGTGGGCCTGCGTCCAACCACCATCGTTGATTGGTCCGACGTAGATCCATGCAGCCTTAACGGTTCCACCGCTGCTGCTTCCGCTGCTGCTGCTCTTTCCACACGCAGTTGCAACAACGGCGAAGACGCCGAGCAACGCGAGTGCGACGATGCCGACCGAGCGGAATCGACGGTTTGAATGTGACGGCTTGGTATCCATGGTCTCCTCTAGGGGGTGTTGTGGATGGACGAAATGGTGCCCCAGAGGGACCCCGCCCGCCGGTGAAACTAGCCCCCAAAGTTCACCTAGGCGACACCTTCTCTGTGACAATCATGTTTCGTCGATGACATGTGTCTGACGACGACAAAGTCCACCTCCGCTAGCGTCCAAATGTGCCCAACTGGCTGTTCGAGTTCATCAACCCATGGACCACGCCGCTCGCCATAGTTGCGGTAATCGTGCTCCTTGCTTGGGCGGTGGGCCTACGTGGCCGAGCGCTTGCCTCGATCGCACTTACTGCTGCAGTGGGTGTCGCACTCTGGCAGGCCTGGAAGGCCGGTCCCCCCAACGGATTGCTCGATCTTCAGATCTATACGAATTCCGCTCGAGCTTGGCTCAATGGTGGATCGATCTACGACTACCACGACCCGACCTTCCACCTTTCGGCGACCTATCCCCCGATCGGGCCCCTCCTCTTCTCTTCACTCACGCCGTTCACCGCCGATGGACGTGAGGTCATTTTCACGATCGTCAACCTGCTCGCACTCTTTGGCTGCGCATGGTCGGTGTCAGGACTGGCCCGTATTCCGGCGAACCGACGCTACGTATGGAGCGCGTGGGCCTTTGCCGCGGCAACGGTCACGATTCCGGTCTGGCTCACGCTTCGGCAAGGACAAATCAATATTTTGCTGTGGCTCCTCGTCCTCGCCGATCTCGAAGCCATTCGTCGGTCAAAGCGATTCACCGGCCTCGGCATTGGTCTTGCCACGGCGATCAAACTTTTGCCCGGCCTCTTCATTCTGTGGCTCGCGGCAACCAAGAGGTGGTGGTCCACGGTTCGGGCAATCGGAATGCTCGCCGTCGCGACTGGTCTCGGATGGCTACTCGCCCCATCTGATTCGCACGCCTACTGGACCGATCTGTTGTGGCATTCCGATCGGGTGGGTTCGGTCTCTGATGCTCGCAACAATTCCGCGCTTGGAATCCTCGCTCGCTCGCTTGATCGGGGACCGGTACGAACGACGCTGTGGCTCGCTGTCATCTTCGCGGTACTTGTGGTTGCGCTTGTTCGTTCAATTCGAGCTTCTCGAGAAAACGATTTTCTCGCCGTCGCAGCCATCGTCGGCTGCGCGACCGCAGTGGTGAGTCCAATCTCATGGACACATCACTTGGGATTTCTTCTAGTCGCGCTCGCCGCGTTTGTTGTCACGGCAACGTCGACCAAAGCGAAAGTGCTTTGCGCTCTGGTGTGGTTGATCCTCGTCGATCCTGCAGGCCATGGCGACGAACCACTGCTCTCAACAGTGAGAGGGCTACTGGTGATTGGTGCAGTGTGTTTCACACCGATTCGACCGATGACGATTTCGCCATCAGACGATCAAGCAGCGACAACTCCGAGCAACCGCGAAACAAACTCTGCGCTTCCTTCTTGAAGCTTGTTGCGACGGATCGCCATACCGCCGATGACCTCGGCGCCGCGATCTCGAATGATGTCTTCGAGCTTCGTAAGGGTCTTGCCGGTCTCGATGGCGTAGGTGCAATACACCGCGGCCTTCTTGCCAGTAAGGAACGGGAGCTGCGAGAGACGACCAGCGCTCGCTGGTTTCTGACCGAACAAGAACAAGCCATCGGTCCAACTACCAACGATGACGAGATCAGCATCGGCCAACGCCTGATAATCGACTGCAGTCGTCGGACAGGCAACCGCCTGAACTCCACCGGCCACCAGTTCGTTGACAATGAAGTCCGCGGCCTTCTTGGTGTTCCCCGTCAGACTTTCGTAGATCACAATCGCGTTCACAGTTGCCTCCGTACGTGCACCACCACCGTAGCCGAGCCCCACAACAACTCCTGACCTCATCGGGCATGGCAGGCTTATGTCATGTCGCACCTCACGAGCCTTGAATGGTGGTTTCTTTTCCCCATCTGCCTTGCGGTAGTCGCATCGATTGCCATCGTCGCCCACATCGTCATTCGAAAATTCCTGGGCCATCACGTGAGCCGATCGGTAAGTCACGCCGCACCGCTTATGCCGACACTTGGCGCACTCTTTGCGTTCCTCTCGGCGTTTGTCATCGCGACGGAATGGACGGCGCAGTCATCAGCAGATTCCACCGTGGCACATATCGCTGCAGCGAGTGCCCGATTGTCGTGGGCCTCCACCGCACCGGGGGCAAACACGATCGAAATCCAACGCGCGATTTCCGCTGACCTGACCTACACCGCAACAACTGGCTGGTCCGAGTTGCAAAACGGAAACGAACTCTCACTCGTCGAAAATCAGAGTTATCGCAACCTGCAAAAGGTCGTGCGTGATTCCGCCTATTCGCCATCAGTCTCGACTCCCGCGTCGAACGAAATGCTCGCGGCCGTCGACGATCTCGGTTCAACTCGACGAGATCTCGCGAACGCCGCTGGCCGAACGCTTCCGACGCTGCTGCTCATCGTGCTAGCGCTCAGCGGAATCGTCCTTACGATCAATTCGGTCATTCTCGTCGTCGAGAGTCCCGGGCGATCCTCGTTCGTTGTCCTCTCGGTCGTACTCCTCGTTGCCTTTGACCTTGCTCTACTGCTCGTTCTCGCCGCTCCGCTTCGAGGGACCCTGCAGGCCTCGCCCAAGCCGATTGAATCCGTCGTCAACGAAATCGATTCGGGCTTCTTCACGCGTTAGGGCAACTCCTACGCGGGTACCGTACGGAGATGGCTGACTTCGTTCATCAAGACCTCCTTCCCCTCGGACCTGACACCACCGAGTACCGACTTCTCTCCACTGAAGGCGTCGAGACCGTCGAGACTTCGGTTGGTTCCTTCCTCCGAGTCACACCGGAAGCGATCACAATGCTCACATCGGCTGCGATGTTTGAGATCGCCCACTATTTGCGCACACCTCACCTCGCGCAGTTGGCCCGAATTCTCGACGATCCGGAAGCGTCGGGGAACGATCGATTCGTCGCGCTTGATCTGCTGCGAAACGCAAACATCGCGGCGGGCGGGATCCTCCCAGGTTGCCAAGACACAGGCACCGCCATCATCAAGGCCAAGAAGGGCCAGTTCGTTCTCACGTCTGGCAACGACGAATCGGCGATTTCTCGTGGCGTCTACGACACCTACAAAACCGACAACCTTCGCTATTCACAAATGGCCCCACTCGACATGTATCGAGAAGTCAACACTGGCACCAACCTCCCTGCCGAGATTGAAATCAGCGCGGTCGACGGCGACGCCTACAAGTTCT
>JALQSZ010000519.1 GCA_023264135.1 Acidimicrobiales bacterium | reverse complement strand
CGAGTCATGAAAGGAAGTACAAACATTCCTTGACGCCACATTGGGTTAAGAACTGGATCTGATGGATCAAAAATTGCTAATTCATATAAAGCCATTGAACCAGCCCAACCAGCTACAAGTGCAGTGTGCATAAGGTGCACTGCAATTAAACGACCCGGGTCATTTAATACAACCGTGTGTACACGGTACCATGGTAATCCCATAAGCTACCTCTTTTAATATTCTAATATCAGTTATAATTGACTTTCTATACAACAGTATAGCATAAGTTTGAAAAGGATCCAAAACAGAAGAGATATTTTTTCAAGTAATTTTTTAATTGGGGCTAAACGGACTCGAACCGCTGACATCTTCGGTGTAAACGAAGCGCTCTACCAACTGAGCTATAGCCCCTTCTTTTCTTATATACAGTATACACGATAAGATCCTTTTCATGCAACTGGTTAAATGCCCCAAAACAAAGAATTGGGGCAATCAAGGCAAAATGAATTAGCCTTGACGTTGTTTGTGTTTTGGATTTACACAAATTACCATTACTCGTCCATGACGTCGGATTACGCGACATTTAGGACACATTTTTTTTACAGA
>JALQSZ010000518.1 GCA_023264135.1 Acidimicrobiales bacterium | reverse complement strand
AATGCGTTCACAATATACAAATCACCTTTATCAAAGGTATGTGGGTCAGTATTCATCATCAATTCTTTTAAATAATGAATCTTATCTGATATATGTACAGTTTCCCATCTCATTTGAATACAAATATACAAACTATTTTTTAATTATACAAGTCTTTTTTAAAATGGAGCAATTGTGGTCTCTGTAGGACTTGAACCTACGACCTACCGATTATGAGTCGGGTGCTCTAACCAACTGAGCTAAGAGACCAAAATGGTAGGGTAGACTGGATTCGAACCAGCGTGCTCTGCATCCCAAATGCAGCGAGATAAACCTAACTCCTCTACTACCCTATGTTGAGCGAGATATCGGATTCGAACCGACCACCCTCACCTTGGCAAGGTGATGCTCTACCAAATGAGCTAATCTCGCTTTTGAGCGGAAGAAGGGACTCGAACCCTCAACGACCAGATTGGAAATCTGATACTCTACCAATTGAGCTACTTCCGCTTATTTGTGGAGATAGTGAGACTCGAACTCACGACTTCTTGAATGCAAATCAAGTACTCTAGCCATCTGAGTTATATCCCCAAAAGTGGAGAGGTCACCGATAAC
>JALQSZ010000517.1 GCA_023264135.1 Acidimicrobiales bacterium | reverse complement strand
ACAGTTCTAATGCTCATTGTTCACCTCCCCAAATCTCCGAAGCCCGACGCTTCGCTCCTGCAAGGTGAATCGCTTTGGCCGACTGTGACGATGTTAGCCCCGCTTGTTTGCGTCGGATGTCTGCAAAACGCCGGGCCTCACGCAGAGACATCTCGCCCCTTCGCACCTTCTCAAGGTGCACCAAGCGATCGCGGTGCTCTTGCTCGCCCCATAGCCTGAGTTCGTCGTCAGTCATTGTTCACCTCCGGTTGATGGTGGTCAGCGGTTGCAAATCAACACGGCTGCGCCAAACAAAAGAAAACTCACCACGATACAGATCGTGAATGCGTCGATGACCTCAGCCATGTCTTTAACCTCCGGTTGATGGTGGGCGCGGCAGGGATTGAACCTGCGACCCCGCCCCCCACCTCCGCAATGCGCGAAAGTGGGACGGCTCTCATGCTTCACCTTTTAGGGCGGCACGTGCTGCACGTTCTGCCGCGTGATCTTCTTCGTCCTTGTCAGTCGGGTCGCTATCCGCAACGCACGAATGCGCGAGCATCAAGCGCAACGCCTCCCGCGCCCTATCGCGTTCCCGCTCGGCGGCCATCGTCTTTGCGATCTG
>JALQSZ010000516.1 GCA_023264135.1 Acidimicrobiales bacterium | reverse complement strand
TCAGCTTTGTTTCTGAAATGGCCGTAAATGGCGCCAGTCGTTAGCGATGCTTCGTGAGCGATATCTCGGATCGACGTTTGTAGATATCCGTTGGTCGCGAACATTTCCGCGGCAATTTCGATGAGGGCCGCGCGTGTTGCAACTGCCTTTGCTGTTGGTCGACTTCGTGTTGTCGCAGTCACGGAGTGGTGAGCCAGTCTGTGGTCGGGGCAATTGTGTAGGTCGCGATCAACGAGCGAATGAAGTCGGTGTCATGAAGCGGGTCTGTTGGTTCTGCAAACGAGATCTCACGAGCATTCATGTCAGCGATTAATCGTTCAAAGACCATGTCGGTGGTTAGATCGTCGGAATGATCAAGCGATTTTTCTAGTTCGTCCCGATCGGAATAGACCTCGGCGCTCCAATGAACGAGCAATCGAGTTTCTTCAGGTCGATACCGGCGAATGACGTCGCCATCGGTTGTGATCGCCCAGTCGTCGAGCTCAGCGTCGTAACCAATCATTGAACGATGTTTGAGACCGGGGATATCGCGATCTTCAGGCCTACCCACGGGATCACCACGATGAAACATCACTTCGTTCTGAACAAGAACGCCCTTGTCCCAAA
>JALQSZ010000515.1 GCA_023264135.1 Acidimicrobiales bacterium | reverse complement strand
TACGAAGGGGAAGGCACAAGGGCTGCATCGCCAGGCTGCAGCAGTGTCCACATCAGGTGCGAAAATCCTTCCTTCGCTCCGATGGTGCTGATGACTTCGGTGTCGGGGTCGAGCGTGACACCAAATCGATGCTGGTAGTAGCCAGCAATCGCTTCGCGAAGCTTGGGAATGCCGCGACTGGCTGAGTAGCGATGGTTCTTCGAATTGTGCGCTGCCTCGGCGAGTTTCTCGACCGCGATGTCGGGAGAAGGCAGATCGGGATTACCGAAGCCGAGGTCGATGACATCTTCCCCAGCGCGCCGTGCCTCGATCTTCAACGAATCGATAATCGTGAAGACATATGGCGGCAGCGAGTTGATTCGACGGAACTCCATTCCGGCGAGGCTAGTGGAGCAGCGCGGCGCCAATGGCACCCGCCGAGGGCCCAGATTGCGCTGGTTCGATGCGCGTGCGCGTTCGCGCTCGACCGCCAAGAACCTCGCTGGTGAACTGCTCGCGGGTGCGTGTGAGGTAGAGGTCAGCGACGCCAACGAGGCCTCCCCCGATCACAAAGAGTTCGGGATCAAGAACGTCGGCGAGATTGGCGAGACCCCGCGCTAGCCAGTCG
>JALQSZ010000514.1 GCA_023264135.1 Acidimicrobiales bacterium | reverse complement strand
GCGACCGCGACTGGTCCGGTGAGGCGATGGTCGAGGCTGCTCGCACCATGCGCCGCCCGCGCATCACAGTCGATGATCTCGCCGACGACTCCTACGCGCTAGCGTCCCCCGATGCTTCCGCCGGCGACGCCACCGCAGAGTTGCCTGCCCTTCGCGAGGACTACGAGCAGACCCGCCGCGCCGCGGGCGAGTAACCGCGCGGCTGCTAGCCTTTCCCCTCGCTTGGGGCTGTGGCGCAGTTGGTAGCGCGTCTCGTTCGCAATGAGAAGGTCACGGGTTCGATTCCCGTCAGGTCCACGAATTCCTTTTAGCACGAACGTCCCGTTCAAGGAGATGTGGACTGGAAAGGTTTCTATTCGAGAGCGCTCACGTGGAACGAACTGATGGCGCGGCCATCTAAGACGGCAACGTTGCCCAATGAAGAGGTCAGGCCTTGAATGGCCCCAAAGCCATCTTGAATCAGATTCCATTCCTCTACGTCTTCATTCCAGCGCCACACACTGTCCTCTGTTGCGCCGAAGAGCCCCAGCGTCGACCAATCCAGGAGTTGCGGCTTGACCGCAGTGCGGATGAGTCGGAATGAGGTGCCACCATCAGTGGATACGTGAAGT
>JALQSZ010000513.1 GCA_023264135.1 Acidimicrobiales bacterium | reverse complement strand
AAGCACGCCGCTCATCGGTTCACCAACTTCGTGACGTTTCCAAGTTTGTTGAGCGGTGAAACGTCACCTCTCGCGCACACCACCGATTCGACGGTGATGCCGCGTTCATCCAGTTGACGCTTGATCGACCTCGCCGTCCCTTCGACAAAGCCGTCGCTCACTATCACCACGCTGGAAATTCCTTCCTGACGTAATGCATGTTCAAGTACGGCGCTCACTGCCGTCCCTCCAGTCGTCGTCACCGTTCCCGACTGAAGTTCATCGAGCGAAAGCGGTTCGACGATCGTCGAAAACTGCCATGTCGTTGCCAAGCCGCGTTCAACAAACTTTCGCAACGGAATGATGAGTCGCGGAAGCTCCGAATCCATAGAACCCGACACATCGAGATACACAAGTGCAGTTCCAGGAGGACCATTCACGATGCATCGTTCTTCTACTTCACCATTCCACAACAGCGACTGAACCCCGAGTCGCTGGCGCGCCAACCGTTGCCGATCGCGAGCAACTGGGATTGGGGTCTGCACCTTGCGCGGTCGAGTGGCTCGATCGCGCTTCGGATCACCGCGGCGTGCTGGCCGACATGCACGACGAAGAACGAGTTCCATCGTCTGCTCTA
>JALQSZ010000512.1 GCA_023264135.1 Acidimicrobiales bacterium | reverse complement strand
AGGTCAAGACTTGGGCTATCTCCCCGGTGATGCCACCGAGAAGATGAACCCGTGGGCTGAAGCCACCTTCGACACCTTGAGCTCCGTCGTCTCCCACAACGTGGTGGAAGAAATCATGGACCGAGGCTTGCTCGAAGTTCTGCCCCTCACCCACATCCGTGGACGATCTCTCCACGATGCCTTCGTCATCGTGGATGAGGCTCAATCTTTGGAGCGAAATGTGTTGCTCACTATGCTGTCGCGTATTGGGCAGAACTCTCGTGTGGTGCTCACCCACGATGTCGCACAACGCGACAACCTGCGGGTGGGTCGCCACGACGGTGTCGCCAGCGTCATCGAGGCTCTGAAAGGCCAGTCGCTGTTTGCGCATCTCACGTTGATGCGCTCGGAGCGCAGCGCTATCGCTGCTCTAGTAACAGATTTGCTGGAGGAAGGGAACCAGGTCGCCTGACTTCGGGGTAGCTAGAGACCGGGCGCCGTCATCTTCAGCACATCCAAAGCTTTATCGAGCTCTGCTTCGGTAATTTCTCCACGCTCCACAAAACCCATGTCGATGACCGATTCGCGCACGGTCTTCTTGTGCTCCACGGAGTACTTCGCCACCTTGGCAGCTGCCTCA
>JALQSZ010000511.1 GCA_023264135.1 Acidimicrobiales bacterium | reverse complement strand
TGCCCTCCGCTTCTGAGAAGAGGCGCTCCATCAGCCGTTCCTTGCGCAGGTTCAGCACCTGGGAGCGGGCCTCGTCCCGTTCCTTCTCCACGCTGCGCACGCGGCGCAGGTTGGCCTCGTTGAGCTGACGCTCACGATCGGCCACCTGGCGCTCGAACTCCTCGCGCTTGCGCTCGGCGTCCTGCAGTCGGGCGTATTCGTCCGGGTTGATCTCGGAGAAGCGGGACAGCTGGGCACGGGCCTTGCGCAGCTCTTTTTCCAGCTGGTTGCTGCGGCGGCGCTCGGCGCGCAGGGGATCAGCACTGCTGGTGGGGGCTGCTGGGAGGTCGTCGTTGTCGCTGCTGCCGCCGGTGCTGCTGCTGGGGTCGGAAGGGGGAGTGGGATCGAGGTTGTCGTCGCTGCCGCCCAGGTCCACGCCGCCGAGGTCGTCCTCGTCGGGGTCGAGGGGATCGGGGTCAGCGCCTGCTGGGGCGCTGGAGCCAGGAGGGCCCTGGTTGGGTTGCTGCTGGTGCTGGCTGTAGTGCTGCCACGGGGCAGTGGGAGCCAGGGGGGCTGAGGCGGCGCCACTGCTGGAGCGGCTGGAGTGGGGAATGTGGGTCTGAGAGAAGAGAGAGGAAGGCATCACCC
>JALQSZ010000510.1 GCA_023264135.1 Acidimicrobiales bacterium | reverse complement strand
TCAGCGTGTGATGGGTAAGTTGGACAAGAAGTTGTACCATGTGCCTGATGCTGAGTGGACAAGGCAGGAGTATGAGGAGAGTGTTGATCGTATCGAGGCGCGTGAGCAGCTCTACATGATGGAACACTTTGGTGCGATGAACTGGCGCAGTGTCAAGAACATTATGAAGTTCTTTAACAAGGCGTATGACATCGAACACATCTACCTCGACCACCTGACAGCGTTATCAGCGAATGAGCAGGATGAGATTCACTTTATCAGTCACCTGACGACACCAGAGGGTAAGAGCCATGAGGAAGGCGGCAGGGTTATGGAGAAACACTTCACAGGTTCTCGTGCTATCGCTCGTTGGAGTCATTATATGTTTGGCTTGGAGCGTAACAAACAGCACACTGACCCTGTTAAGCGGCAGACCACAACCTTCCGTGTGCTGAAGGATCGCTTCACTGGACGTGCAACTGGTATGAAATTTGGCTTGCAATATAACCAAAAGAATGGTATACTAACGGAATCGATTGACCTTATGGAGGATGATAACTTATGATTGAACAGGTAATCGTAGGCGCTACTGGTCTGGGTTACCTGATCGTTGGCATCTTACAGTGGGCTAAGGGTGAACCTAGCAAC
>JALQSZ010000050.1 GCA_023264135.1 Acidimicrobiales bacterium | reverse complement strand
CAAGGGAATCACCGACGCGGTCGGTGGTATTCCGATGTATTTCGAAAAGCAGGTTCGCGACAAGAACTCTGGTTTCTATATGTACGAGACCGGTTGTCAGACGCTCGATGGCGATGGCGCTCTTGCCTATGCACGTTCGCGACATTTGGAATATCTCGATCCAAAAACAAAGAAGTGGATCGAAGATCCCAGCGCCGATCTGGGTCGAATCTCGCGTCAGACATTGTTTATGCGCACGATGCTTGATCGCGCGCAAGACAAATTCGGTTCGACCGATATCAAAGCGATCAATAGCCTTGTGTCGTCAACTGCAGACAATCTCACGTTTGATTCGAAGCTGAGCATTGGCGACTTAGTGTCGCTGGGGAAGTCATTTAAGGGTTTCTCGGGAGATCAGATCGTCACGCACGCATTGCCGGTGTACATGGACATGACCAGCGGCGGCGCGAGCATTCTTCGTCTCGATACTGCGGCGGCAGAGGATGTCTTGAACGTGTTCCGGGGAGTACCGGCCGGAACGGTCACGCCGAAGTCGGTTGTGATGAGTGTTACGAATGCCTCGGGGACGAAGGGGAAGGCGGTCGAGGTTTCCGACCGACTCACGCAACTTGGTTTCACCTCGAAATCCGCAGGCGATGTTTCGAAGGCGCAAACGGCAACCGTCATCAAATATCTGCCTGGCTTTGAAAAGCAGGCCGACCTCCTCCGTCGTCAACTTGGTGGCACCGCCGAACTTCAGGTTGATAAGACCCTCAAGAGCAGTTCGCCGGTCTCTCTCACGCTCGGTTCGTCATTTAGCGGCGTGCTTGCGGAACCAATTCCGGCCAGCACGACCACGACCGTTGCCGGCGCAGCGGAATCGTCAACGTCAACCACGACGGGGCCAGTCACGACGGTGAAGCCCGGTGAAATCACGGAGTACGTCGGCATCGAAGCTGGTAAGGCGCCAGAGGGTGTTGTCTGCAAGTGAACAAGAGTGCCGGAACCCTTGCCGGCATGATCGAGGGCGTCAGCGCGCAACGTCCTGACGCGTTGGCAATTGTCGACGGGGAGACCGAGATCACGTTTCGGCAATTGCACGAACGGATCCTTGCGACTTTCGCTGCACTCGAGGAGTTGCTTTCGCCCGGCGTTCCCGTCGCGGTCATCGGGCCGAATCACCATTCTTGGGTTGAGCTGTATTACGCAGCACCAGCCAGCAGTCGGATGTTGGTTTTTCTGAATCATCGCCTTCATGCACAAGAACTGATGTCGATGATTGAACGTGCAGGCGCCGGTCTCGTTATTGGTGACGCGCTGGAACTTGATCGTTTGCGCAGTGTTGGACTCGACATTCCGATATTCGATTGGGAGTCGTGGGTGGTGCGAACACAAGATGTTGCAGCAAACTCAACGTTGACGCTCAGCGAACCTGACGACATCGCGTGGTTGCTTTTTACAAGTGGCACGACTGCTGCGCCGAAAGGCGCGTTGTTGTCGAATGCGGGCATTCTCGCTTCTGTCGAAGCAAGTGCCAAGGCAAGGCCTGTCGACGCTGACGATGTCTATGTCTTTCCGTTTCCCTTGTGTCATGTCGCCGGATACAACGTTGTGCATCGCCACGCGCATGGCCGCCCAGTCGTGCTGTTGCCCGGATTTTCCGCGTCGACGTTTTGCGATGTTGTCGAACACCATCGAGCCACGTCGACCTCGCTTGCCGCCACGATGCTGGCGGCACTCGTTGACCTGCTCGAGGTTGAACCTCATCGTCTCGGACAGTTGCAGTCGCTCCGTTCAATTGCCTATGGCGCGGCACCAATGCCAACGTCATTGCTTCTTCGTGCCGACGAACTCCTCGATTGCGAGTTCACGCAGGGCTATGGGATGACGGAACTTTCGGGTAACGCGGTCTTTCTCGATGCTGTTGCACATCGGAAAGGTCTGAACGGCGACTTCGCACTCCTGGAAGCGGCGGGGCGGCCAGCTCCGGGAGTCGAACTTCAACTTGTTGACGAAAACGGAGACCAAGTTGCCGATGGTGAAGTGGGGGAGATCGCGATTCGTGCTGCCCAAGTGATGTCGGGCTACCTCAACGACGAATCCGCCACTGCCGCTGCTCTCCAAGATGGTTGGCTGCATACAGGCGACATTGGGCGAATGGTCGATGGACTGTTGTACGTAGTCGATCGCAAGAAAGACATGGTCATTACCGGCGGTGAGAATGTGTCGTCGCTTGAAGTCGAAGCTGCGGTACTTGCTCATCCCGATGTCGCCAGGGTTGCCGTCGTGGGTGTCCCGGATCCAACGTGGGGTGAGAATGTCTGCGCGGTGGTTGTTGGCGTTCCGGGAGTAGTTGTCGATGGCCCTGCGATTGCTTCGTTTGTGCGCGCGTCGCTTGCTGGATTCAAAAGTCCCCGCCACATCGTCGTCGTCGACGAACTTCCAGTGACCGCTTCAGGCAAAGTCGTAAAGGCGGAACTGCGTCGTTGGCTGGCGGAGAACCCCGAAGTGCTGGGGACGCGCTTGTAGCAATTTTGGGTCGCGTTTCGATCATGCGCGATTGAAGCTGTGGGTGATGGTGGACTGATGTGCATGTCCACGACTTCTCAAGACCCGTCAGTTCAGGCGGCAACGCAGACATCTGATGCTCAGTCGTCGTTTCCTCCTGCGTTCAACGCGTATGTGGCGAAGACGCAATCGTGGCTTGACCTTCTTGCACTCTCGACCATCTGGCTCGTCCTCGCGATTTTCACCGGCCAACACCAACTTGATTTCGTTCCGATTTGGCTCGTCTGTCGGATCGCAATCTCTGTTACCTACCTCGTCGATCTCATTATCCGATCGAAACTCTCTGGACGTGGTTGGCGCTACGCGATTTCGCGACCTGATCTCATGATCGCGGTGCTGCTTCCTCCCGTACGAATTTTTGCGAGCATGCGTTTACTTCGACAGATGTTCAGTCGCGGGAACCTTGCGCAATTCATGTTTGTTGCGCTGATCCTGATGCTGAATGCCGCGGTCGTGGTGTGGGAGTTCGAATCGCTGGCTCCGGGTTCGAACATCACGACACTAGGGAATGCACTGTGGTGGTCGGTCGTGACAGTGACGACCGTCGGGTACGGCGACTACACGCCAGTGACATTGGGTGGTCGCCTCACCGCAGTCGCGTTGTTGGTGTTGGGCCTTGTTTCACTGGCCGTGCTCACTGCGCAGATCGCATCGAATTTCCTTGAGCAAGGACAATCAAAGCAAGGTGCAGCAGCCGGAACAGCGGCCCCACAGCCAGAGTCATCGGCGACTGAGACGAACTGAGAGTGCCCTCGGGGCGATTCGAACGCCCGCACACGCCTCCGGAGGGCGATGCTCTATCCCCTGAGCTACGAGGGCGAGATAGCCGTATGACCCTAGCCGAGCCTCAGTTACGCCCTACCGGGCAGCCGACGAAACTTATTGGAGGATGTTGATCGCCCGTGAGGCGACCAGCACGATCGTGACGAGTGCAGAGCCTGATTGCAGCATCATCAGCGCTTTTGCACGACGAGTGAGCGGCATCGTGTCGGTAGGGCTGAAGGCGGTCGAGTTCGTGAAACTCGTGTAGAGGTAATCGAAGAACGCTGGATTCCACGGTTCGTGAAAGACATCCGGCGCGTTTTGCTGAGGGAAAAGAAAGTCGCGTTGTTCGATAGCGAGGTTGTAGCGATCGGCCGGGCCACCGCCATCAAGTTCCCAGTACCAAAGAGAAAAGACGATCACATTGTTGAACCACAATGCAATCGCCGAATAGATGAGTGGCTTTCCGTCGATGTCGGTATTGCGAAGCAAGTCGTGAACGAGCAACGAGAGCGCGCTGATATTCGCGACGGAAATAATTGCGATCAACAAAATCGACACGACTCGAAGCGGTTTCGTGTCGGCATCGCGCCGATCAGGGTTGGTGATCACGAGGGGAACCACGAGGAGTCCCTCGAGTGCAGGCAGCAGCCACCGGGGTCCGACAATCAGTGTTGATGGCAGAAAGAGGTAGAGCGCGATTGCGCCAAGAAGTGCGATCGCTGCAGGCCAGCGGGGTTCGTGGTGTCGACGACCCCTTGGAGCAGTCATCAGCCGTGGGTGTTCGTGCGGACGATGACTCGACCAAACGGCCAAAGGGCAAGCGTTGAGAGCTTGAACGCTTGAATGCCGAACGGAATGCCGATGATCGTGATGCACATGATTGCGCCGGCGATGAGGTGGGCCAGGAAAATTCCCCAGCCGAACAGCACGAGCCAGATCACGTTGAAGACCACTTCAAGGCATCCGCCTGATTTGCCCATTGCCGCGGTGTGGCCGAACGGCCAAAGGGAGAGTCCGGCCAGTTTGAACGCTTGAATGCCGAACGGAATGCCGATGATCGTGATGCACATCACGAGACCGCCGATGGCGTACCCCAGGGCCAACCAGATTCCGCCGAATATGAACCAGAGGATGTTCCCGATTGTCTTCATCGGCGCCGACGTTAGTAGTGCCCGAGTGAACGAGGGGCGTTATCGGTGTTCGACGCCGACTGCAGTCAATTTGCTGCGGAAATCGGCATAGCCGCGATCGAGAAGATCGACGCCGTGGATCAGGCTTTCGCCATCGGCGGCCGCAGCAGCAATCACATACGAGAAACCGGCACGGAGATCGGGAACCACCAGTTCTGCGCCGTGCAATTTGGTGGGTCCAACGACGACTGCGGAGTGACGGTGATTCGCAGCGCCAAATCGGCAACGAGTTGGTCCGAGGCATTCGGTGAACACCTGAATCTGTGCGCCCAAGCTGCGAAGTGCATCGGTGTAGCCGAGGCGGTCTTCGTACACCGTCTCGTGGACGACGCTGACGCCATCGGCCTGCGTGAGCGCAGTGACGAATGGTGATTGCCAGTCGGTCATGAAACCGGGGTGGACATCGGTCTCGAGTGCGAGTGGGCGAAGCATTCGACGCGCACGGTGAAAGGTGAGCGTGTCTCCCTCTGCGTCGATCTTGAAGTCGCCGCCAGCACGTCGGTACATGTTCAAGAACGTGGAGAACAGTTGTTGTTGAACGCCGTGAACGGTGATGGTTCCACCGGTGGCAAGCGCAAGCGAGGCCCAAGATGCAGCTTCAAGGCGATCGCCGATGACTCGATGTTCGAAACCGCCGAGTTCGCTCACGCCGGTGACGCGAATCGTTCGGTTGGGTTCCACCGAAATAATTGCGCCCATCTTTTGCAACACCGCGATGAGATCAAGAATCTCGGGCTCAATCGCTGCGTTCGACAATTCCGAATCGCCTTCGGCGAGAACCGAAGCGAACAGGAACTGCTCCGTTGCGCCGACGCTCGGGAAGGGGAGTTCGATTCTTGCGCCGCGCATTTGGTCGACATGAAGTTCGATGATGTCTTCACGATGAATGTCTCGAGCCCCAAACGCGCGCAAGACATTGAGATGGAAATCGACTGGACGAGGTCCGATCGAGCAACCACCAGGAGCGGCAACGACTGCATGGCCAGTGCGGTGCAAAGAAACGGCAGTCGTGAGGACGGGGATCCGGCTTGCCGCATGAAGGCGCATGACGTCATCGTCGGCGAGTGCTCGGAAATCGTGGGCGGTGATGATGACGGTGTCGTTCTCGTGAACGACCGTTCCGCCAGCGATGCTGATCAATTCATCGACGACCGCGATGTCGGTAATGGCCGCGATGTTGGTGAGCCGACAAGGCTCGACGGTAAGCAACGCTGCAACCATTGCTTTGGGCAATGCGTTCTTCGAGCCGCGTACGTGAATCTCGCCATCGACCGGTTGGCCGCCGCGCACAAGCATCGTGTCGGGAAGATCGGAAGTCGGGGGGATGGCCATTGGCCCTTGATGGTAGGGCGCAAGCGTGCGCGCAGCATCACTCGTGACGGGAGGCACGGCGAAGCGCACGGAGTGATCGCACGAAACTGGGCGCGAGGCGAAAGGGGTCTCGGGGGTAGGGTTCGACGGTCCCTTACCGCCTGTCCGCCCGCCCGGGGAGACCTCTTCAGTGATTCGCGACACCCTCGCCACCGCCCTGCGATCGGCTTTGTCGACCCTTGAGATCTCGCCGATTCCCGAGTCGGTGCATCTTGAGCGACCAGCCCGGCGCGAACACGGCGATTGGTCTTCGAATATCGCTCTTGCGACGGCGAAGGCCGCCGGATGGAATCCCCGCGAGTTGGCCGGACGCATGGCCGAAATCCTCAACGCCGATCTTCCGGCCCACGTGACCTCGGTCGAAATCGCCGGTCCTGGTTTCGTGAACTTCCGACTTGCCGATTCGTGGCTTCACGATGTTCTTGTCGATGTCGAAACCGCTGGCGTTGAGAACTACGCCCGCTCGAATGTTGGCGATGGCACCAAGGTCCTTCTTGAATTTGTGAGCGCGAATCCAACTGGTCCGCTTCATGCCGGCCATGGGCGAGGGGCTGCCTATGGCGATTCCCTTGCGCGCATTCTCGAACGCTGTGGCTACAACGTCGATCGCGAGAATTACCTCAACGACCGCGGAACACAGATGCAACTGTTCGTCGCGTCGTTGATTGCGCGTCGCGATGGAACGCCGCTTCCTGAAGGCGGGTACCAAGGCGAGTACATCGTTGAGTGGGCTGCGGAGATGCCCGCCGATGCCGATGTGTTCGAGTGGGGTGAAGATCGAGCGGTTGCCGATCACCGCCTCACACTCAGTCGAATGAATGTTGAATTCGACAATTGGTTCAGCGAGAAATCGATGGTTGCCTCTGGCGCTATCGACGTGACGTTGGCAGATCTTCGTGAACGCGGTGTCGTGTACGACGAAGACGGTGCGGTGTGGCTTCGTTCGACTGATTATGGCGACGACAAAGATCGTGTTCTCATTAAGAGCGATGGAGAGTTCACCTACTTATTGCCCGACATCGCCTATCACCGCGACAAATTCGCTCGCGGCTACGACCTACTAATCGATGTGTGGGGCGCAGACCATCACGGTTATGTGCCACGCATGAAAGCGGCGATGCAAGCCCTCGGACACGATCCGTCCGAACTTGAATGCGCCATCATCCAATTGGTCAATCTGCTGAAGGGCGGCGAACCGGTTCGGTTCTCGAAGCGCGCCGGCGACATCGTCGAACTTTCGGAAGTTCTCGACGAGGTTGGCGCAGACTCCGCGCGCCTCACCTACTTGTTGCAGTCGATTGATTCAACACAGACCTTTGATTACGACGTCGTGAAGAGTCGCGCCATGGACAACCCCGTGTACTACGTGCAGATGGCGTACGCGCGAATTCAATCGATCTTCCGCGTCGCGGCAGAACGAAGTGTTGCGATGCTTCCGTTGGCTGATGTCGACCTGTCGTTGCTTTCGCATGAACGCGAACTCGATGTTCTTCGCGCGCTTTCTGAATTGCCCGACACCGTTGCGACTGCGGCAACCGATCGCGCTCCGCATCGCATCGCGACATGGGTGCGCGAACTCGCTGGTGCAGTGCACGGCTTCTACCACGACTGTTATGTGATGGGCGATGGCATCTCGGCCGAGCTCACGCAGGCACGCTTGCATCTCGTCGAAGCCGCTTCAGTTGGTCTCGCTATCGGCCTCGACCTGTTGGGTGTCAGCGCGCCCGACCAAATGTGAGATGACGATGAGCGCACTCCCTTTCGCACTTCTTCCCGACACCGCCACCATTGGCGAACAGGGTCAGTTGATCATCGGCGGGTGCGACACGATCAAGCTGGCCGAAGAATTCGGAACCCCGCTGTTCGTGTACGACGAAGAACATCTGCGTTCGCGATGCCGCGAGGCTGTTGCAGCGTTTGGCGTGGGAGTGAACTTCGCCACCAAGGCGTTCCTGTGTAAGGCCATGGCGCGTCTTGCTGCCGAGGAAGGTTGCAATCTCGACGTGTCGACTGGTGGCGAGTACCACGTCGCACGTTCCGCGGGAGTGCCTGCCGATCGTCTTGTTCTGCACGGGAATAACAAGAGCACTGCTGAACTCCGAACCGCGATGGCCGAAGGCATCGGTCGCATCATCATCGATTCTTTCGATGAGATTGATCGTATTGAGGCGCTCGTCGCTGAAGGGCTTCCGGTCCCGCGTGCACTGATACGCGTGACGCCGGGTGTTGAAGCACATACCCACGAATTTGTTCGTACCGGACAAGACGACTCAAAGTTCGGTTTCGGTCTCGCGAGTGGGCAGGCCGATGCTGCCGTGCAACGCGCAAAGGCTTCTCCAGCTATCGATCTTGTTGGCGTGCACGCTCACATCGGGTCGCAGGTCTTCGATGCAGAGTTTTTTGAAATGGCGATCGAGGTCCTGGCACCGTTCGTTCAAGAACATCAACTGCCGGAGTTCTCGGTTGGTGGAGGACTTGGTGTTGCGTACGTCGCCGGCGAGCACTCTGCGTCGATTGCCGAATGGGGTGCGGTGGTACGAGCCGCATGCGCCGCGGCGGGAATCGATGCACATGTCACCGCCGAGCCTGGGCGTGCGCTCGTGGCCCAAGCTGCAATCACGCTGTACTCAGTTGGAACGATCAAGGACATCCCTGGAATTCGTACCTACGTCTCGGTCGACGGGGGAATGAGCGATAACCCCCGACCAGTGCTCTACGGGTCGGGGTATGAAGCGTTTCTTCCCCGTGAAGTCGGCGCCGATCGAGATCGCATCGTCACGGTGGTGGGCAAGCACTGTGAATCCGGCGACATCCTCGTTCGAGACGCAGTCGTTCCCGCCGATCTTGTGGTCGGCGACATTCTCGCCACTCCCGTGACCGGCGCATACGGACATTCGATGGGCTCGAACTACAACAAGGTCACGCGTCCAGCCGTAGTTTTCGTCGTGAACGGCGAAGCGAGACTCGTCGTCCGTCGCGAAACGCTCGACGACCTTCTCCTCCTTGATGTCGACTGAGGCTGTTGAT
>JALQSZ010000509.1 GCA_023264135.1 Acidimicrobiales bacterium | reverse complement strand
GGAGCTGATCTGCATGGTGGCGGTGTCGGCCCTGCTGCTGCTCTGGGCGATCCTGCTGCCGGCGCCGCTCGAGGAGCCGGCCTCGAGCGTGAAGACGCCCAACCCGTCGAAGGCCCCGTGGTACTTCCTCGGCCTCCAGGAGATGCTCGTCTACTTCGATCCGTGGTACGCGGGGGTCGTCCTGCCGAGCCTCGTCGTCTTCGGGCTGATGGCGATGCCTTACCTCGACTACAACAAGAAGGGCAACGGCTACTACTCGATCGCGGAGCGAAAGTTCGCCTACCTCACCTACCAGTTCGGCTTCCTCGTGCTCTGGATCACACTGATCATCCTGGGCACCTTCCTCCGAGGGCCCAACTGGAACTTCTACGGGCCGTTCGAGTACTGGACGCCCTACAAGGTCGAGGTGCTCAACAACGTCGATTTGAACCAGATGTTCTGGGTCAACTGGCTCGACATGCCGCTGCCGCGGGCGGCCAGCGGTGCCCCCTGGTATTCCCAGTTGGCGGCGGTCCTGCTGCGGGAGGCGCCCGGCCTGGCGATTCTGGGCCTCTATCTCGTGGCCCTGCCGCCGCTGTTGGCCGTGACCGTGTTTCGCGGGATGTTCGCCAAGATGGGCTTCATCCGCT
>JALQSZ010000508.1 GCA_023264135.1 Acidimicrobiales bacterium | reverse complement strand
CGTGGCGAGCAGAATCACCTGAAGTTCACCCTCGGCTTCAGCGAGAACGTATCCACCCCGTGCGGTGTGGCGGGCGTGGGCGAGTGTCGAGCCCACCGCGACGTCGTCGCCACGATTCAACACGGGGATTCCCTGTCGAGTGAGCGCAATGCCTGCTGGGTTGTGCTGACGTTCGATCATGGTCTTCCAGGCATACGCGGTCTCGTGCGCGTCAGCCGGCCGCACGAGATCAAGCCCAGGTATTGCCCGCAACGTGGCGAGTTGTTCCACAGGTTGATGGGTGGGGCCATCCTCACCCAAACCGATGGAATCGTGGGTCCAGACATACCTCGCGGGTACGCGCATCAGTGCAGCGAGCCTGACGGCCGGTCGCATGTAGTCGCTGAAGATGAGGACCGTACCGCCGAACGGCTTGGTGGGCCCGTGTAGAGCGATTCCATTGAGGATGGAGCCCATGGCGTGCTCACGAATTCCAAAGTGAAGCACGGATCCGTAGAGGTCGGCCTGGAATTCCTTGGTCGAGTGATGAGCAGGGGCGAAGGACGCGCGTCCCTTAATCGTCGTGAGGTTAGAGTCTGCAAGATCCGCAGAGCCACCCCACAACTCGGGGAGAACACTCGCAAGAGCGTTC
>JALQSZ010000507.1 GCA_023264135.1 Acidimicrobiales bacterium | reverse complement strand
AGCGTCGCCCGGCCAGCCTGGAACGGCTCCGTCTCATCCGACCGGCCACGGTTCACCGATACCTGCGCGACCGAAGAGGTGATGTCCGTCACCGCGGTGCCGCCGGACAGCTGGCAGGTGACCTGCACGCTCACAGCGTGACGACCTGCCCCAGCGGGCCGTTCGTGCGCGTGTAACGGCGGATCGCGTCCACGACGGCCTCCGGGTCACCGCCGTTGACGTAGACGTTGACCTGCCCGCCACCCATCTGCCCGTTCGGGACGACCTGGCCGGACCTCGAGGGGATGAACACCTCCGGGCCGGTCTCCCCGACCAGGTACGGGGTACCGGCGGTGACCTGCCCGCCGAACTGGCGTCCGGCGACCGCGTCGATGATGCCCGACACGGCCTGCCCGAACGGAGACTCCGCAATACGGTTCGCCAGCTCCACGATCTTGTCGATGACCCGGCCGATGAACCCGAGCAGGTCAGCGAACAGGCCGATGACGACGCCGATGGACCGGCCCAGCACCTCGAAGGCGATACGAAGCACCCCGCCCAGCAGCGGGGCCAGCGTGTCCCGCACGAACGTGGCGATGGGGATGAGCTTCCGTGCGAAGTCCTCGAATCGGCCGGCGTTCTCGTCCACCGCGTCACGGATG
>JALQSZ010000506.1 GCA_023264135.1 Acidimicrobiales bacterium | reverse complement strand
ATGAACGATCCCTGAGTTGAACAACTGCCGCCATTTGTTCCCGACGACGGATTCTCGAATTCGGGTTGCGCCGCCGTTTGCAGCAGGGAGAAGGGAGCCGTTGAACTGTTCACGAACAGTCGGTTGTCGGTGCCCTGCCAGATCTTGTTTGGCATGAACTGCATCGCACCGATTCCCGTGAACGGATCTGGAGTCAACGAACGCCACCCGTAGACCTTGCCGAGACCTTCGATGCGAAGGTCTCCGTAATATCCGGACTCGTCCACGCATGGCGACCGGTCACGACTGCAGAACGCTTTCGTCACCGTCAATGGGAACTTGTCGGTGAGGATGTTCGGCGCCGAGAACTTCTTCGTCTGATTGTCGAGGACGAAGCAGGTCACGATGTTGCGCACGGTTGCGAATCCAGAATCGCCATCGCTGTCGCGCGGTGGTGCGCAGAACTCGTCCAGGTCGGATTCACTCAGGCTGGCGGAACTGGAACTGGCGTTCCTCGACGAGGTCGTCGAACCCGAACAACCGGAGGCCACAACCGCGACACCGAGTGCGACCGCGAGGGCAATCGGGAGGAGAGTCTTCTTCATGGGCGGGGACCCTAGCAGGTTGTCCACGCTGTTGACATACGGGGCGGAGGATTCGTCAGCCCCGTC
>JALQSZ010000505.1 GCA_023264135.1 Acidimicrobiales bacterium | reverse complement strand
AATGATCCACAGTTCTCGTTTCTTATCCGCATATGGCTTCGCGTATGTTTCGCAGTCTTCGAAGTGCGTGATGATACGCTGAATATCGGCAGCGTCGAGTTTATCTGCCCAATGACGAGGGTTGCGCTTCATGTGAACTATTATACGAAAGTGCAGACGGGATGTCAACGAATTTTGATGGCATAAACCATATGGGGGTTTCTCTGCTCTTCCACGTGGCAAAGGTAGCTTTTTCTATGTTGTAGTAGCGTCGGTATGCTGCCACTGTGTCTTCCCATGTGGCACCGGGCATTTTGCAGACATCTGGCATGCATTGTGGGGGTGCTGTGGGTGCACCGACATGTCCCATATTGGGAACGATCTGGAGCGCATGAAGCAAACGACTCGACGCATGAATGCGCTGATAGCGGTGCGTATACTCGCTCCACGTTTCGCGCATCAGTTCGAACAACCATGCATAATGAAGTGGATGCGCGGCCACCCATAGCGTTGAGGGGTGCTTGACGTGCGTTGGTTTATAGATGTGCTGTGTCTGAGCGACATCTGTGTGATGCACGTGGTGTGCGGTTGACAGTAGCTGCGCGTATTCAATGGCCATTTTGCAGACATGCTTGTCGCATTGCATACGCGCTGCCAACTGTGGGTTGCTGTCAAGTACAAAGATATTCATATCTAT
>JALQSZ010000504.1 GCA_023264135.1 Acidimicrobiales bacterium | reverse complement strand
GAAGACGGATGGTTGCCAACTTCGCGTGGAAGTAGTCCCGAAGAAATTCAGATTGGTTGGGATCGCCTTGCAGAACGCGGTTTGGTGCGAGACGGAAAGGTCAGTGCAGAAGGCATTCGACTTCGTCAGCAGATCGAAGATGACACCGATCGTTTGACCACGCTCCCGTGGGAGCTTCTTGGTGAAACGGAATCGGTGGCATTTGCTGAACGGTTTGAGCCGCCATGTGAGCGACTGCTGACGCGAGTCGACATCACCGCCGGTCCGAAGTATCAACCGGCATCTCGAGTTCGTAGCGAATGACGTTCTCGTTGTTCATCCGCCGTGCCGGATGGGTCGTTGTTGGACTGCTCGTTTTGCTTTGGCGAGCCGGCTACGGAACTTTTCCCGATTCTGAATTTCTCGCGACAGAGATCGTTCCTTCTCTTCCTTCACTTCCGCAGGTTCCGCCGCTCGCACAATTCACTTTGAGTTCGCCGATAGGTGCAGTTGTTGCCTCGCTTTTCCGAGCGACGACCGAAACCTCGTTCAATCTGGTGCAGTTGGGTGTCCTGATCGCGTTCGTTGTCGCAATCGGCGTGCTCCTCTGTCGGAGGTACGACTATCGAACAGCTGCGTTTCTTGGCGCTGGTTTTGTTGGTTCGCAGACCAGCGTCATCTTGCTGGCATGGATCGGCTCCTATGA
>JALQSZ010000503.1 GCA_023264135.1 Acidimicrobiales bacterium | reverse complement strand
CTTTCTACTGGTTGTTGAGTACTATTAAGAAGTCCATATTTTTCAATACGAAGACCTTCCAAGTATGATTTCTTAGCAACTTCGTGGTAATCAAATTTGTTAAGGTCACAATAACTTGTAAGGTCTTTATATTCTGAATTGGTTAAGTCGAGAATAAAATCCATATCAATAATTCACTAACTTTTCTGTCCCTTCTTCCAAACAATCGAAAGAGTTTATATAGAAGGACAAGAATGGTTTGGGGTTTGGTAAATCTACAAAGTCGTATTGCCCTGTTTCAGTATCATAAACCCCATATCCGTGTTTGGTGATTTTCTCACCGAAGTTTTGTTGGATGGTTGAACCAATCATATAGGCTTTCTTTCCGCCAGGAATGTCTATCACTTGTCTTTTGTGAATGTCTCCACAAAGAACAACATCACATCCTTTGAACTTGGATGAATCAAATCCTTCTTCAAACTTGTATCCGATGTCGGTATACAACCCTTGAATAGGTCCGTGAAACAATCCAATATTCGTGTTAGAAGATTTTTCAATCTCAGGTGGAATGTTATGTTCCATCAAAGAAAAGACACACCAATTCACGTTCTTATCAGCATATACACCCCTATTTTTCAAGTAGACGATGTTTGGATTTTGAAGTGAATCTATGATTGGAGTAAGAGCATCCAACCTTGAATTGTTGTTTTCCAAAAAGTCGTGATTACCAAT
>JALQSZ010000502.1 GCA_023264135.1 Acidimicrobiales bacterium | reverse complement strand
GCCAGCGAAAACGCAGATAAGACCTACATCTACTACGGCAACCCCACGCTCGAAGGCGCTGCACGTGGTCTGGCTCAGTCACTGGGATACGGCGAAATCAAGCTCACCGATAAGTACATTGAGAGCTCAGCACAGCTGACCTTGGTTGTTGGTTTGGACCACGCCGGCTAAATCGTTGTCATTTCGCGACAATTAAAAGTTAGGTAAGGCTAACTGTTTTGTGCTATTCCCCAGTAGTGTGAGACCAACGGCACAAGCGATTTGTGTGTGTCGGTTGGGATACTGCAATTGGAGTTACACATGGCCACTGGAACCGTTAAGTGGTTCAACGCTGAAAAGGGCTACGGTTTTGTAACCGTAGACGGCGACGAGCAGGACGTATTCGTCCACTACTCCGCTATCGACATGAACGGCTACAAGGTCCTCGAAGAGGGTCAGAAGGTTGTTTTCGAAATCGGTACCGGAAACAAGGGTCCTCAGGCTGAGTCGGTTCGACTGGCTTAAAGCCTCGTAATATTCGGGCACGCCCGAGCTAACGCCGTCCACGAATGTGGGCGGCGTTAGTCTTTGCCCGTGACTACTTTTTCGCGAACTCTTTCCCGTGTTGTTGGTGTGGCAGCTGCAGGTGCTTTGGCACTGGGCTTGGCTGCCTGTTCTGGCGGTGCCAGCGCACCGTCGACACCTGACTACAAGTCGACCTATAAGGCTCCTG
>JALQSZ010000501.1 GCA_023264135.1 Acidimicrobiales bacterium | reverse complement strand
TAAGTCAGAAACGCACTCCATACGCGAAGAGGCCCCCGTCACTGACGGGGGCCTCTTGTGATTCGTCTGTTGGATCAGGCTGCGACTGGATCGCCGTTCAATTGCTTGTAGGCGTAGCCGGTTGCAATTTCAGTGATGCCGATTGCAAGTCCACACGTAATGAGATTGATAAGAACAACAACGATGGCGAAGACAAGAACATCGCCTGCATTCTTGCTCACGAGATTGAAGGAGTTCTTGATTGCGTCAACTGGCTCATTGTTGCGCTTCGAGTCGAGGACGTAGAAGCCCCAGAAAAGAAGGAACAATCGAACGACAATCAGGCCGACGCAGCAAACGAGGAAGCCAACAAACGACAGCAACGTGACAATGATTGCGCCGATCGCAAATGGAACAAGTCGCTCCGTTGAAAACATCATGCTCGGTTCCGGCGGACGACCATCGGTCACTGCGAGTGCAGCGCGGATGATTCCAGCTTCAATCATGAAACCGATAAAGAAGCCGAGGGCGAGAATGACGCCGCTAACGAGAAGCGCAGCGAACACACCATTTGGCCGGACAAATTGGGCAACCAAATTGAAGACGATTTGAACGCCGAAGAAAATGATGACGATGAGAATCATCGTGCTCAAGTTTGCGACGAACTTGTTCCAGCCGTAGGAAAGAGCCGCTCCGACATCGAGACGACCGCCGGCGGGTTGTTGCATGGGTTGCGGCGCAGCGCCGGGAGCCT
>JALQSZ010000500.1 GCA_023264135.1 Acidimicrobiales bacterium | reverse complement strand
GACAAATCGGCGACGAGATCGATATCGCTCGAACGAGCCGAACGCACAGGTCCGACGGGATCGGCGAGGTTTGAATGGAACACCAATGCGTAGCGAGTGATGCCTTCGACGAGAAGTTCGTACACAACATCTGCTTCGTTAATGCCGGTTTGCGGACGCGCATCGGGACTGTTGTCCATCTTCACAACGATCGCTGGATGTGCCGGACCGCTCGCCTTTGCGTCGGGAAGGCCCGTCAGCGGCCACACTGGAAGCGGCGCCGTTGTTGTGGTGGTCGTTGTTGTGGGTTCGGGCTCGGCGGCCTTTTTCGAATCCGACCGGGTCAGTGCGAAGACTCCGCCACCGATAACGAGGACGGCGGCTACTGCACCGCCAATGATCAGCCACAACTTCTTTCGACTCATAACAATCGAAGCGCTTCCATTCGGTGAGTAAGAGCATCAGCATCGGCAGTCAACGGATCAACAAGCCACAGTCGACGTAGCGATGGCGAACCGGCCGACACCATCGAGCCAACCCGCAAACACGTGCCGAGCGCACCGACGAGTCCTGGCGGATACCGCGTCAACATCACTGCGGCTCGATCGAGAAGTACGTCGCGATCGGGATCGTCGAGCGTTGAGGAGTGCCCAAGCATCGAGGCAAACAAACGGGTTGCCGGCGCAGCTTCGAGGCGAACCCCCATCGTGGCCGAGAAGACATCGCCTTGGCGCAACTGCACGAACGCTCGAGCCAC
>JALQSZ010000004.1 GCA_023264135.1 Acidimicrobiales bacterium | reverse complement strand
TGGTGCTCGTCGCGACTGGGCAAATACGAGGCCAGCGCGGCGACGGCGCTCGGCGAGACGTTGGAAGTCGGGTCAACGAGATGGGCCAGCGCGAGTGCTCCGCCTTGGGAGAAGCCGGCGATGACGAGCGCGTCTTCGGTGAGTTCGGTTTCAGAAAGGATCGATGCACACAGTGCGTCGATTGCGCGAACTGCGTGTGCAAGCGCAACGGGATCTGGGCCGTTGTCGTCGACGTTGTACCAATACGGTCCGCGCTCGCTTGGCGTTTGCGGTTCGACAACGACAACACGCCACTGCTCTGCGGGATCGAACGACGCGGCGCGCTCAAGGAATGGTTCGGGCAGATCGCCATAACCAGGAATGACGACGAGCACTCGTTCAGGCGTTGTTGGCCCTCGTTGAATGCGTCGCAATGTGTTGGTCATCGAACCCTTCCAGCCGCGATCGTGGCGCCTGTCCACCAGTAGATGGAGTCATAGCGCACCACGCCGGAGCTGTTGGGTGCATGGATCATGACGCCGTCGCCAACATAGAGGCCGACGTGGTCGGGTTCACCGCCGCCAAAGCCCCAGTCGAAGATGATGTCGCCGGGTTCGAGTTGGTCGAGCGGAATCTGCTCAACGGCAGCCCACTGGGCGCCGGAGTTGTGTGGGAGTTCAACGCCGAGCTGCATCCATGCCCAGCGGGTGAAGCCGGAACAGTCGAACGCGTCGGGGCCACCGGCGGAATACACGTACGGTGCGCCGAGCTTGGTTTCGCCGGCATCGATCACGGCCTGGCCGATCGCCCGGCGCCAGGTCGCGGCGGTGAGCTGCGCACCGCTTTCGGGGATTGGTTCTGTCGCCTCGACGGAACTCGAGGTGGCGGCAGCGGGAGTCATTGCGGCCGTGGACTGCAGTGGCTCAAGCGCCGCACTGGGACGGGGAGCGAACCCGAGTCCGATCGTGAGAACGAGTGCGGCAAGGGAAAGAACAACGAGGCGGGTCCGGCCAAGGGGGGTTGATCGCATTGTTACGAAAGTGTTGCGGTTTCATCGCAGTCTCGCAACGCAGCCGCAACATTTTCGACGCGAAAACGCTGTGAACAGGGAAAATAGCCGTGACAATTTTTGTCACAGTTCACCCGACCAGAGCCGTTTTTGACGAAAATTGGTCAGCTGATGGCGGCAGCAGCTTGGCGGCCCTGGCGTACGCAGGCCGGAAGACCGAGCCCGTCGTAGGCGGCACCGGCGAGATGAATGCCGGGGGCATCGCTGGCCACACCGGCTCGCCATTGGGCGACGCGGCCGGGGTGTCCTGGTCGGTATTGCGGCAGACCGTCGATCCAACGAGTGACTCGCCATGCGATCGGTGGCGCATCGATTCCCATCGTGGTGGCGAGGTCGACGCTGAGTGCTTCGACCAGCGGGGGGTCATCGAGTTCGAGCGCATGAGTGTCGCCGTGCTTGCCGGCCGACACTCGCAAAATCGCAACCTCGGGATCATCGAGGTGCGCCCATTTCGCCGAGGCCCACGAACAGGCCGTGAGTGTTGGTAACGGGTCGGTCTGGGCAACAAGGAATCCGCTGGCATCGAGGGGCACGCCGAGGTCCTTCTTCGAAACCGCGAGGGTGACCATCGCCGCGGATGCGTACTCAACCGAACCGAGATCGCTCGCTGTCGCGGGAGCAACAGCGTCGAGAAGTCGCGCTGTTGGTGCTGCAGGCGTGGTGAGGATGAGTTCGTCGGCGGCAACTGGACCGAGTGGTGTCGTGAGGAGCCAACCGTTGCCGTTGCGAGAAAGGTCGGTGACTGGACACGAAAGATGCACCGGTACATCGGCTTGCGTGAGTCGAGCGAGGAGCAGATCCGTGAGCGTTTGCGTTCCAACCGGAATGCCATGGAAGACCGGGGCATCGGGGTTGGTTTGCGCGGCGGCCGTTTGTTCACGCAGTGCCGAAATGAGACTCGGTGATTTGCGAGCAGCAACCGCGATCTGTGCGGCGCCCGCAGCAAGGCTGAGGTGGTCAGCATCGCCGGCGTTCACGCCGGAAAGAAGCGGAGAAACAAGTTTCTCGTGAACCTCATCACCAAGCCGCGCGCGAATGAGATGGCCAACTGATTGATCGTCGACTCCGTTGGGATCGTCGCCATTGGCGCTGTCGATCCATTCCGTACGCGTGAGATCTTGCGCGGCGCGGGCAATTCCGTCGGCGCTCACGATTCCTGATGCGGCGAGCGCTTCAAGGTCAGTGGGCACGCCAAGGACGAGTCCCGACGGCAATCGTGAGAGGCCACCGTTGACCCAGACGTAGGCAGACTTTTGTGCCGGTGCGGTGAGAATCGTGTCGAGTCCGAGTTCACGACAAAGGTCAAGCGCTTCGGGAACGCGGGCAAGAAATGCGTCGGCGCCGCAGTCGACGGGACGTCCGGCGAACGGTGTCGTGAGAATTTTTCCGCCAACGCGTTTGCTTGCTTCAAGTACGACGACCTCGAGATCGGGTCGGTTCGTTGCCAGCGTGAACGCCGCGGTGAGGCCGGTGATACCGGCACCAACGACAACGACGCGACGGCGAGTTGTCATTGGACTTGCGCGACAACGAGATCAGCAAGAGCGTTCATCACAATGTCGTCGGCATTGAGTGAACGAGTGCGACCAAACGCGAGACCAAGTTCGTTGGCCACTTTTGCCGCCTCGATATCGAGGTCATAGAGAACTTCGAGATGGTCTGAGGTGAAACCTTGCGCGCAGACGAGTACGCCATCGGCCGAACCTTCGGCCGCGATGCGACGGAGTTCATCGAGGATGTCCGGACCACGCCACGGTTCGGGCGTGCGACCAGCGCTTTGCCAACCGAGCGACCAACTGTTGAGTCCGAGCTGTTCGGCGACATAGGTCGCGCTGGCTGCGAGTTCATCGGGGTACGGGTCGTTTTCTAAGACCCGTTCGGGAAGTGAGTGAGCGGTGAAGAGCACGGTGGTGCGCTCGGGAAGTTCGGCGAGTGCGTCGCGAACTGCTGCGGTGAGGAACTCGAGATAGGTGGGTTCGAGGTGCCAATTGTTGATGGCATGCATGGTCAGGCCGCGTTCGGCCCCTGCTTCGGAGGCACGACGTTGGTATTCGCCAACACTGAACCCGGAATAGTGAGGAGCAAGCACGAGGCCAACTGCATCGGTAATTCCGGCATCGGCCAATCTCGCAACGCCATCTTCAATAAACGGTGTGGCGTGCTTTTGTCCGAGCACGACGGTCCACGCGCCAGGCATCCGCGCTTCAAGCGCGGTTTCAAGTGCGGCGCGTTGTGCTTCGGTGAGACTCGCAAGCGGAGAGATGCCGCCGATGGCGTCGTAGCGCGCGATGAGATCCGCGAGTTGTTGCGGTTCCGGTGCGCGGCCGCGTCGAATATGTGTGTAGTACGGCTCGATATCGGCAGGCGTGCGTGGCGTTCCGTAGGCCATCACTACAAGTCCGTAGTTCTTTGCAGCGTTCATTGTGTGACTCCATCGCAGCGGCCTTCGGTGTGAACGAGTTCAACGACGCGTTCAAGAACGGAAGGGTCGGTTTCGGGCATGACGCCGTGACCAAGGTTGAAGACGTGTCCTGGGTTGCCCGCGTTTCTGCGCAGAACATCGCGGGTTGCTTCGGCAACGACGTCCCACGGCGCAAAGGCAAGTGCAGGGTCGAGATTGCCTTGAAGCGCGACGTTGGCGGGGACACGAGTGCGGGCGACATCGAGCGGCACGCGCCAATCGACACCGACTACGTCGGCACCCGCCTTCGCCATGAGTCCAAGTAGTTCGCCAGTGCCGACACCGAAGTGAATTCGGGGAACATCGAGATCGGCAACTTCAGCAAACACGCGCTGACTGTGGGGAAGAACAAATCGCTCGTAATCGGGAGCACTCAACGTGCCGGCCCACGAATCAAAAAGTTGGAGTGCCACGGCGCCGTTGTCGATTTGGGAACGCAACGACACGATTGCGAGATCGGTGAGTCGCTCCATGAGTTTGTGCCAAAGATCGGTGTCGCCGTACATGAGCGCTTTTGTGCGCGTGTAGGTGCGCGACGGTCGACCTTCAATCAAATAACTCGCCACTGTGAATGGGGCACCAGCGAAACCAATCAATGGAACGGGAAGTTCGCGGGCGAGAATTCGCACGGTTTCGAGAACGTAGGGAGTGTCGGCTTCGGGATCGAGTGGTCGAAGGCGTTCAAGATCAGCAGCGCGATTGAAGGGTTGTTCAACAACGGGACCAACGCCCGGTGCAACGTCAACGCCGAATCCAATTGCGGCAACCGGCACGACGATGTCGGAATACAGGATGGCGGCATCAACGCCGTATCGACGCACGGGCTGCATGGTGATCTCGGCAGAAAGTTCAGGGTCGGCGATCGCATCGAGGATGCTGCCCGAGCCGCGGATCGATCGATATTCGGGAAGCGATCGGCCGGCCTGGCGCATGAACCACACCGGGACCCGATCCTCGGGGCCACCGGGGATGCCGCGGCAGGCACGGAGAAATGGAGGAAGGGGGGCAGCGGCTGCGTCAGTCACGTCACCACGCTACCGACAAGGTCTCGTTTGGGAGAATCCGGCGGCCTGAGGCCAAGTGGGGTCGGACCGCTAAAGTGAAGAACCCCCTTCTGAGCCCCGCTGGAACGTTCCGGCGTTGTGAGGAAGGTCGTACCTCTCTCTGACGGAGCCCATGGCCCCCCATCCCGACCTCGATGCCGAACAGGCCTATATCGATCACGCGTATGCGTGTCTCGAGGAGTCGCGGCAGGCCGCGTCGCGCCTGACGTCGATGGTGGAGGTTGGTCGCGGTGGCACCGAACAGGCGCGTTTTGAGCGCGAGGTCATTCACGAGACGGTCTACAACCGACTGACGCAGCTGCAACTGGGCGATGCCGCGTTGTGCTTTGGTCGTATCGATCGTGAAGCGGAATCTCCCGACGGGCTCATGGAGACCTTCTATATCGGTCGCATTGCCGTGAGTGATTCCGAACAAGAGCCGGTGATTGTCGATTGGCGCGCTCCAGTGGCCGAGCCGTTCTACCGCGCAACCGGAAGGCAACCGATGGGCCTTGCTCGTCGTCGTCATTTCGCCACGCGCGGCCGTCGGTTGCTCGGTGTTGAAGACGAACTTTTCGGCGCGACATTGGCGAGCCTCGGTATGCCGGTTGGTGAAGCGACAGTCGATACCGGCGAGGTTGTTCGCGGCCAAGGCGCATTGTTCACCGCGCTCGAAACCGCGCGCACTGGCCGTCTCGGCGACATCGTCGCGACCATTCAAGGCGAACAGGATGAAATCATCCGCGCTCCGCTTCCGGGTGTGTTGGTCGTGCAGGGTGGACCGGGTACCGGCAAAACCGTGGTGGCACTCCATCGCGCCGCGTATTTGCTGTACACGCATCGCTTCCCGCTCGAAGGCCAGGGCGTGTTGGTCATTGGACCGAATCGCTTGTTCCTTGGCTATATCGAGCAGGTTCTTCCTTCGCTCGGTGAAGCTGGCGTTGAACTCGCTGTTCTTGCCGACCTTGTTCCCGATGTGAGTATTCGTCATTACGACGTTGGTCTCACGTCGCGGGTGAAGGGCGATCCTCGCATGGTGTCGTTCTTGTCTCGTGCGATTCGTGATCGTCAGCGCGCGCTGCGTTCCGACCTTGTAGTCGGGTACGGGCTGCAACGACTCACCGTTTCTCGCTCGCGAAGTGCGCAGATCATTTCCGATGCCCGTCGGCGCTATCGCCGTCACAATCCAGCACGGAAATATGTCGAAAACGAACTCTTTGCGGAACTTGCGCTTTCCGGTCGCGGCGACATTGCGGCCTCGGAGGTTCGTGAACGATTGCGCCGCGATCCTGCAATCCGTGAAGCACTCGAGTGGATGTGGCCGGTGCTTACGCCTGCTCAGTTCCTGCACGATCTCTATGGGGCGCGCGGGTTGCTGCGCAATGCCGCAGGAACCCTTCTGTCGGAAGACGAATGGCAATCGCTCTATCGCGAGCGTTCGGAACTCGTGGGTGAAATCGAATGGACTCACGACGACGCGCCACTGCTCGATGAAGCCCGCTCCCTGCTTGGTCCGAAACCGCGCCGTCGCCGTCAGGGTGAATCCAATGACGATGACGAAATCCGTACGTACGGCCACATCGTTGTGGATGAAGCGCAGGACCTCTCGCCGATGCAGTTGCGCATGCTTGAACGTCGATCGCTCAACGGATCAATGACCGTTGTCGGTGACATTGCTCAAGCAACCGGGCAGTGGGCCCACGAGTCGTGGGACGAAATCCTTACGTTGCTTCCTTCGAAGCGTGAGCCTCGTCGTAACGAACTGACGCTTGGCTATCGACTTCCGGCTCCAATCATGAAACTCGCGGCTCGGGTTTTGCGATGGGCGGCACCGGATCTTCGTCCGCCTCGTTCGGTTCGCGAAGACGGTGCGGAACCACTCATCGAACGCGCTGCTCCCGGCTGCCTTGCCGAAACGGTCGCGGCGGTGACACTGATCGAACGCGCAGCGGTTGATCCCGGACAAGTAGCAGTGGTGTGCGCGTCATCGATTATCGACGACGTGTGTGATGGCCTCGAAGACGCAGGTATCGCGTTTGGGCGCGCAACGCGGCACGGACTCGAACACCGCGTGACCGTTGTCGAAGTCGGTCTCGTGAAAGGCCTCGAGGTCGATGCGGTCATCGTGGTGGAACCGTCGTTAATCGTGGCCGAACAAGCTCAGGGAAATCGCGCGCTGTATGTCGCGCTCACACGTGCAACGAAACGACTTGCGATCGTTCACGAAGACGAGCTGCCTGAGTCGCTGCTCGACTGACTCGGCGTTACGCAGCAGTCACAAGAATTCGCTGCGTCGCAAAGGTGTCGATCTCGACGGTTTGTCCGTCGATCTCCACGACCGTGATGCCTTTCGGCATGAGTGCGGTGACCGTGCCTGAGTGGCCCGGCAACAACGAGGAGGACTCCAGAAACTCAAGGAGGCCAGGAGTGAACTCAAGTTCTTCGGGAATTCGCGACACCGTGAACGATTGACCGACAGAAAGTGTGTCGAGGGTGACCGAAGTCGGAGGTTGATAATCGGTTCCCGGGATGGGGTTGCCGTGTGGGCAGGTTGTGGGATCACCGAGGGCGCGCATCATGGCCACTTCAACCGTTGGTGAAATGACGTGTTCCCAACGGCCGGCTTCGTCGTGAGCTTCTGCCCATGAAAGGCCCAGCATGTCGGTGAGAAAGCGTTCTGCGAGACGATGTCGACGCACAACTGTTTCGGCGAGCGCATGACCATCGGGAAGAAGACGAATCACACCGCCGTTGATCTCGATGAGCCCTGCGCCTTCCATCCGTCGAATCATTTCTGAAACAGCGGGACGCGAAACTTCGAGGCGATCGGCAACGCGCGCTTGGATGACGTCGACGTCGTCCTCGCGCAATTCGAATATGGCCTCGCAATATTCCTCGAAGGCGGGATGCCATTCGCGTTGTTTGTTCGGGGCCATTCCGAGAGTCTACGGGTGACAGAAGATCAAATGACGAGCCACTTACCCGGTGAACGAAGGTTTCACTGGATCATGCGGTGTTGTCATCGACGTCAGCAGTTTGTTGAACCGGAGTTCGCCAAGCCCACTCGCAATATCGAAGCCATCGGCGGCATCGCAACAATCGACTTCGGGGTAGATCCGGTTATTGCCGACGACAACATCGAAATACGACGCCCGGTCGACCTCGTTGCCTTTCGCGGTTGAGTACAGAAGTTCGTGCAGGTCGGAAGGGAAGGCGACGCCCTTCGATGAAAGTGCAGTGCGCAGCGAGGCGAATGCACCTGCATAAAGCGGCGAAGCGAAACTGGTGCCGCCTCCTGATTGCCAGGCTCCGGCTCCGGTGAGGAACGCGTAGCCCGGTGCACCAGAGAGAGCGCTCACATCGGGCACGCGACGGCCGGCGCGTTGATTCGTGAGGAGATCTGCTTGCCAGGTCGGCGTGGTCGAGAAGTGATCGGAGATTCCGCCACCACCTGCCGAACAATGGGTGGTGAGTGTCGTCGCGTTCCACACCTTGATTGTGTCGAGCGGCGTGAACTGCGTTCCGCCGACTGCAATGACTGCCGGTGAACTTGCGGGGTAGTTCATCATTTCGTCGCGCTGCGAACCTGTGCCACAGGTTGGATGATGCGGGCATTCCGAAGGACCAGCGTCGCCGGCAGCTTTGAAGAACCAAATGCCGGCGGCTGCCATGCGTTCGAGCGCGCGTTCGGTGCGGTCGATGGCGCCTGGAGTCGACGCCCATTCGGTTTCGCAAGAACCGAAACTGAGTGACACAACGTCGACGCGATGGCCATCGGTGAGCGATGCATCGGTGATGCCATCGAGTATCGCTGCGAGATCGGTCTTTTCGTTACCAGTGCTCACCAACGAATAGACGCGATCGATGTTCGGTGCGCCGATCGAAATCGCTTGGAAATCGCCTTGTGCCTCGTTGCCGTGGGCGGGGAGGGCTCCTTGGGTTACCACTGCTTGTCCGGAACCGTTGATGGTGACCAGTCGTTGGTCAAGCGGATCGCCGGGAAGTCCGAAGCACTCGCGCCAGTCGGTGAACGCTTGATGGTTGACCGACTGATTGAATTCGATAATTGCCGCAGTGCGACCGCGACCATCAAATCCATTGCGATGCAGTTCAGTGAGGTCGTAATGCTCGGCCAGTTCGTGGGGCGTGCGCGCGTCGTTTGTAGGTCGCGATGCGCAGATCGCTGGCAAGGTTTGTGGCTGTAGCGCGCTCGCCGGTGTGCTCGTTGCTGTCGTTGCCGGCGAAACATCGAGCCCCGATGCAAGGTCGATTCCCAGCATTGTCGTCACCAAGAGGGCGACAAGAATGACAATGACTCGTGAGGGGCGGTGGCGATAGCGCATCGCACCAGTATGGCAATGGAGCGATTAGCCCCGGCCCAAGATTCGGGTCACCGCGATTTCGATCACAACGCGGTCATCACGTTGTTTGGGTTCTCGGTACCGGTCGCCGTAGCGCTTCACGGCCATCGCAACCCGTTCGGGATCGCTGGTCACTGTTGCCGTTCCTTCAAGCGAGAGCCATCGGCCGCCATCGACCTGACACACCGCCGCTGGCGCGCCGGGACGTTCGGCAACATTGCGTGCTTTGCGACTGCCGGCCCAGGTGATGACTCGGACGAGCGATTCGTCGGGGTCCCACGTGAAGCCAACGGCAACGACATGCGGCGTGTTGTCGGCGCGCATCGTGGTGAGCGACGCGAGATGGCGTTCGGTGAGAAACGCAGTGACGTCAGGTTCGAGGGCCGCGGGATCGTGAGCCATCAGTCGCTGGAAATCGCCCGAAGGACGTCAAGTCGTGCTGCTCGGCGGGCGGGGTAGAGCGCTGCGCCGACACCAGCAAGGATCGCAATGATCACGATGATGACGAGTTGGCTCCACGGAATCGCGAACGAGGTGATGCCTTGATCAGCGAGTGCAGTGACGAGCGCCCAGCCGAAGATGATGCCGATCACCAGACCGATCAGTGTTCCCATCAAGCTGATGATCACTGACTCGAGTCGAATCGTTGAACGAACCTGACGTCGACTCATGCCGACCGCTCGCAAGAGGCCGAGCTCGCGAGTTCGTTCATACACCGACAACAACAACGTGTTGACGACACCGACGATGGCGATGATGAGCGCGAGGGCAAGCAACACGTAGACGATTTGCAGGAACTGATTGACCTGATCGGTTTGCGCCTTCTTGTATTCGGTCAGGTTCTGCAGTTTTGAACCGGGCACCGCGTCGGTGACCTTCTGAAGTCCTGGCAATGCCGCAGCAACACCAGCCGACGACGTGTCCTTGAGTTTCACGTAGATGGCGGAATACGTCTGTTGCGCTGGTGGGACCACGGAGTTGAATTCGTCGGTGGCGATGATCCAGCCCGGCCCCTGCATCGGGAATTCGGTCTTGTAAATAGAGGTGAGCGTGAGTTGCTTTGGCCCACCCTGCAAGAACGTTGCATCGACTTGCTGGCCGATCGTCAACTTCTTGTCTTGGGCCAATTTCTCTGACGCAGCGATCTGGCCTTTGCCGAGCGATGCGAACGAGCCCTCAACATCAGTGAACTTGATGACCTGAGTGATCGCCGCAGGATCAACCGCAAGGAGCACCTTGCTTGAGTTGTTGATGTTGGCGAAGGTTCCGCTGATACCTGCTGCAGTTTGAACACCCTGCACGGCTTGAAGATCGGTCGCCATCGATTGTGGAAGCGCGGTTGAACCGAAACCTTCCGTCGTTACGACGTATTGGCCGGTCACCGATTGATTAATCGCATCAACCGTGGACGCCTTGATCGATTGTGCAGTCACCGCGATGAAACCGACGAGACCAATACCGATCATCAAGGCCGAAGCGGTAGTTGATGTACGGCGCGGATTGCGCATGGCGTTTTCGCGGGCAAGGCGTCCGGTAATACGGCTCGCCTTTTGCAATGGCCAGCCAAGAACACTCGCGAACGGGGTGGCAATCACCGGACCAATAACGGTGAGTGCAATGAAGACGAAGAACGCGCCCCCACCAATGATCTGAAGTCCGGAATCGGAGTTTCCGTTGAGTCCGTACCAGAGCATGAACGCACCGAGCACGAGCAGGATCAATCCGAAGACCACGCGACGCTTTGAGGCACCAGTTCGGTCGACGGCGACATCGCGCATTGCAGCAATCGGCGGGACGGTTGCTGCGCGACGAGCGGGGAACAGTGCGGAAACAAGCGTGATGATGGTTCCGACAAGCAACGACACGATGACCGCTACTGGCGGGATGACGATTGGCGTATCGGGCCCTGAGAAACCGATCGATTGCATCAACGCATTGAGGCCGATAGCGAGCAGGATCCCCAGCCCGACTCCGATGATCGACGCAAACAATCCAACGAACAATGCTTCGAGAATGATTGATCGAAGGATCTGACTTCGACTGGCACCGAGAGCGCGTAGGAGTGCGAGTTCTTTCGTTCGTTGCGCCACGATGATCGAGAACGTGTTGTAAATAATGAACGATCCAACGAACAACGCGATGAGAGCGAACACCAAGAGGAACGTGCTGAAGATGCCGATGATCTTCTGGAACGCATCCTGACTTTCCGCCGTGAACTCTTTACCGGTGATCGCTTCGGTTCCCGATGGAATTGCTTTGGCGACGGCGTCGGCGAGTTGTTGTTGCGATTCGCCATCCTTTCCGGCAATGGAAATCCAATCGAACATTCCTGGTTCGCCTACGAGACTTTGGATCGTTGGCGTCGTGAACAACGCCGACTGCGCACCACCCCACGTATCAAGCTTTCCGAATTTGGCGATACCGACGAGTTTGAAGGCCTGCACGCCCTTCGTCACCGAAACGTTGACGGTGTCTCCAACGGCGTAATTGCCATCTTTGGCGGTCTTTACATCGAGAACGATGTCGTTCGTGCCAGTTGGCGCGACGCCGTCAACAACTTTCCAGCCGTTGAGCGATGGAGAGGTGAGCCAGTTCAATCCGAAGTTGGGTGGACCCTGCGCCGTGACGAGTGGCTTGTTGTCTTTGTCGAGAACTTTGATCTGACCGACGACCTGGCCTTCGGCCGCTTCGACACCGGAAACTCCGGCAACGGTCGGAACGACGGTTTCGGAAATGCGCGTGCGCTGCGAACCGAATGGTGTCTCCACTTTGTTGGTGGAACGCACGACGACATCAATCGACGCATAAACGTCGGAGAACACTTTGTCGAAACTTGCGCTCACGCTCGACGTGAGGACTTGTGTGCCCGACATGAATGCGACGCCGAGGAGCACTGAGACTGCGGTCGCGATGAGGCGAACCTTGTGGGCCATGAGCCCACGCAACGTGACTTTCAGCACGTCAGGCTCCGAAGCTCTTCATGCGATCGATCACCGAATCCGTGGTGGGCGATTGCAAATCGTCAACGACTTTGCCGTCGACGAGGAACAGCACTCGGTCTGCGTAACTTGCGGCAACCGGATCGTGAGTGACCATCACAATTGTCTGCGCAAACTTGTCGACCGCGGCGCGCATGAACTCCAGAATTTCCGAACCGCTGCGTGAATCAAGATTGCCAGTGGGTTCGTCGGCGAAAATGATTGCGGGCTGACTTGCGAGAGCACGGGCAACGGCGACGCGCTGTTGCTGACCGCCAGAGAGTTCGCTGGGACGATGTGAAAGTCGGTCGCCGAGTCCAACTGTGGCGACAATCGTGTCGAGCCATTCCTTATCGGGAGCGCGTCCGGCCAGATCCATCGGGAGCGTGATGTTCTCGAGCGCGGTCAGTGTCGGAACAAGGTTGAACGATTGGAAAACGAATCCGATCGTGTCGCGACGCAAACGGGTGAGCTGCTTGTCGTTGAGTCCGCTTAAGTCGATGTCGCCGATGAAGATGCGACCCGAATCGATCGTGTCGAGACCGGCAACGCAATGCATGAGGGTGGACTTGCCACTTCCTGACGGGCCCATGATCGCGGTGAACTTGCTGCGTTCGAACGAGACGCTCACATTGTCGAGTGCGGTCACGAGCGTGTCGCCGGCGCCATAGACCTTGGTGACGCTCTCGGTATGAGCGGCGGTCGTGGTCGCGGCGGGGGAGGAAGGAGAAGTAGTCGTTGTCACGGGCGAAAGGCTAGGCCCTCGACGCGCAAAGGGGACAGGCGGCTGCCTGTCCCCTTTGACGATGAAAACTTCTGTTGTTCAGCGGTTTGGCTGAGGCGTGATGCGAAGGTATGGCTTGAGCTTCTTGAATCCCTTGGGGAAACGCTCGGTGGCCTCTTCATCGGAAAGCGCGGGGACGACAATCACGTCCTCTCCGTCCTTCCAGTTCGCCGGGGTTGCAACCTTGTAGCCATCGGTGAGTTGCAGCGAGTCGATGACGCGAAGCAGTTCGTCGAAGTTGCGACCGGTGCTGGCCGGGTAGGTGAGGATAAGACGCACCTTGTTGGCGGGATCGATGATGAACACCGAGCGAACCGTCAACGTGTCGTTGGCGTTCGGGTGGATCATGTCGTAGAGGTCGGCCACGGTGCGATCGGGGTCGGCGATCACCGGGAAGTTGACGGCCTGACCTTGGGTTTCTTCGATATCGCCTTCCCACGAAAGATGGGAGTCGACCGGGTCAACCGACAAGCCGATGGGCTTGACGTTGCGCTTGTCCCATTCGGGCTTGAGCTTGGCCACGGTGCCAAGTTCGGTCGTGCAGACCGGCGTGAAGTCCTTGGGGTGCGAGAAAAGAATGGCCCAAGAGTCGCCCTTCCAATCGTGGAAGGACACGCTGCCCTGGGTCGTGTCAGCGGTGAAATCGGGGGCGGTATCGCCAAGGCGTAGTGCCATGTTTCTGAAGCCTCCATGGCTCGAAAGTGGGTGGGGGAGCCATCATGCCTGAACTACGCCCAAAAGTCGACCCCGTAGGTCAGGAATTGCAGTTTCCCCAGTCGCCCCTAGTGAGGACGGCCCTCAAGGCCCGACCAGGGATCATCAGATCCGCCCAATTCGGGCTTCACCACGTCGGGTTCGAGGAAGATGCGCGTGGCGGTCGGGACTGCCGAGCGGATCGACACTTCGACCTCGTCGATCGCCGTCGCGAGCTCCGTCATAGAGAGGGAACGGTCGAAATCCACCTTGGCCGCCACCAAGATTTCGTCGGGGCCGATGTGTTCGGTGCGGAGCGAGATGAGTTCGTTGACGACGGGCGAGGAGTCGATCGCGGAACGAATCGCGTCTTCATCGGCTTCGGTCGCGGACTCGCCAATCAACAGACTCTTCATCTCAATCGAAAGCACGATCGCAATAACGCCGAGCAGTGCCCCGATGACGATGGAACCGACGCCGTCCCACACCCCGTTCTTGGTTACGACGGCAAGCACCACTGCGAAGAGTGCAAAGAAGAGGCCGATCAGCGCGCCGGTGTCTTCGAGAATGACGACCGGTAGTTCAGGCGAACGTGATCGACGAATAAACGCGAACCACGACGCGTCGCCCTTTGACGGACGTGCTTCATGAATTGCAGTGCGGAATGAATTGGCTTCAAGAAGTATCGACACCGCCAAGATCCCGATCGCCCATTGCGGTGAATCGATCGCGTGAGGATGCAAAACTTTTTCAATGCCCTCATACATGGCGAACATCGCGCCAAGGGTGAAGAGAACGATTGACACCACAAAAGCCCAGAAAAAGCGCTCTCTTCCGTAGCCAAACGGATGTGCGCGATCCGGTGCCATTCGCGAACGTTTTCCGCCAAAGAGCAACAACACTTGATTGCCGGTATCGGCAACAGAATGAATGCTTTCGGCGAGAAGCGAGCTTGAACTTGTGAAGAGGAATCCGACGAACTTGGCAATGGCGATGCCAAGGTTTGCGATCATCGCCGCGATGACGGCTCGAGTGGATCCTTCGGTCGACATGAAACGAGCGTGTTCCTAGAGCTCAGTGATCGCCGGGAACATAGCGAGCGAGAGACGCTTCGATCTCTGCCCATGCTGCGTCGCGACCTTCGAAATCGCCGACATCAGAGAACTTGCCTGGCTCGAGGTCTTTATAGATAGAGAAGAAATGTTTGATCTCGGCGAGCGTTTCGGCCGGGATGTCGTCGATATCGGTGGTGTCACGCCAACGCGGTTCGCGGTGATGGACACACAGAATCTTTGCGTCGCGACCAGCGTCGTCGGTCATCCACATCACACCGACGGGGCGAACATGAATCCAACAGCCGGGGAAAGTGGGATCCTCGGTGAGCACCAACACATCGAGCGGATCGCCGTCCTCCGACAGGGTGTCGGGGATGAATCCGTACTCAGTCGGATAGGTCGTGGCCGAAAAGAGGCGACGATCAAGGCGGATTCGACCGGTCTCGTGGTCGATTTCGTACTTATTGCGGCTACCGCGGGGGATTTCGATGACGACATCGATGGTTTCCATCTCTCCATTCTGCCCCGATCCGTGCTGCTCCGACGAAGGCCGCGTTCTGCGACTGTGCGAGACTCACCGACCGTGACGACGCGCAAACTCACCTCCACCGACGGATTCGTTGTTCTTGATCTCGAGAATGCCCCGATGGCGGTGGGCATTGTTCGCTCTGCACCGAAGGTGCTGATCGACGGCGCCACCTGGCTCGCCCGATCCGAGACCTATCGCTACGCGTTTTTCAATCGCAAGGTTTCGGGTGCGTCTGCCGCAGTCAATGCGCCGGTGGAAACGAAAGCTGATGCCATCAGCGCATTCGTGACGGAACTCGGCGACGACGCTTTTGCTTCAGTGCACCTGAGTGCGGGCCGTGGCGTTTCCGCTGACGACCTCGCTTCGTTACGCGCTCGAGACCCACGTCCGGAGCAATGGTGGGATCAACGCGATGAGTTGACCGCTGTCGGAATTCTTGCTGCCGCCGAACGCGCGCTTGACGGCCTCTCGGGGCGCAGCGTTGCGATCGAAACATTTGATGCGATGACGACCTCGCTTGCCGATCGTTTCCGTGCGGCAGGCGCAACGGTTGTTGAACCCGATACATCTGAAGATGCCAATGCCATCCTTCACGCCGATGTCGATGTCCTTGTTGCTGGCTCGAAAGTTGGGCTTATCGGTCACGCAAATGTCGACAATGTGAAGGCACGCGTGATCGTTCCCAGCGGGGCAATGCCCGTCACGGCGAAGGCGCTGGCTGCGTTCGGCCGCGCAGGAGTTGTTGTGCTTCCTGATTTCGTCACGACCTCTGGTCACCTTGCTGCATGGCCGGTTGATGATTCATCAACCGATGCCGCAGCACTTGTCGGCGAAGCAATCACTCGTGTTCTTTCCTCGCCGAATGGCCCGCTCCTTGCCGCATGCGAAGAAGCGGAATCGTTCTTGGCGAGTTGGACAACGGTTCCATTCGGTCGACCGATCGCCTGATTGCAATGGCGGCAACCTCGGGGTTGGTGTGGTTCCGACGCGACCTTCGTCTCGACGACAATCCTGCATGGGCCGCTGCCACCGCTGAGCACACAAACGTCACCGCATTCTTTGTGGTCGATCCTGCGCTGTTTGATCGCGCGAGTACGCCTCGAATTCGACGACTGCTCGGCGACGTCACCGCACTCGATGCTGCACTTGCAGAACACGGAGGTCGACTCCTCATTCGCATCGGCGACCCACGAGTGCTTGTTCCTCAGGAAGCCTCGCGTCTGCGCGTAACTGCAGTGCATGTCAACCACGACGTGACGCCCTATGCGACCGAGCGCGATGAGCTCGTGAAATCAGCGCTCGAGGCGAATGGCATTGAGTGGGTACCGGAGTGGGGAACGCTCGTCCATGAACCAGGGCGAATCTGCACGAATGCGGGTTCGCTTTCGCAGGTCTTCACCCCGTTTTTCCGAGTGTGGGAGCGCACTCCATGGACTCCGTGGCCTTCAAGCGGGGATGCAACGATCACTAACGACCCAGGTGATGCACTACCCGAACTCGACGGCGACTACCCCGTTCTCGATGGTGAAACTGGCGACGCTGCAGTTGCAGGGGAGCGCGGCGCGCTCGCCCGACTCGACCTCGCTGTTGCTCGCGCCGATTCCTATGACGACGATCGCAACACGCCGTCGATCACCGGAACTTCTCAACTTTCGATCGATCTTCGTTTTGGAACGGTGTCGCCACGACGAGTCGCGCAAATCGTTGGTGAATCAACTGCAGGTCGCGCAGCACTTGTTCGACAACTTGCTTGGCGCGATTGGTACGCGCATTTGTTGATCGCGACGCCATCACTTGTTGAACAGCCAATGAAACCTCAGTACGCCGCGCTTCAATGGCGAAACAACGACGCCGAATTCGCCGCGTGGAAGAATGGTCGCACTGGCTATCCCTTCGTCGACGCTGGAATGCGTCAACTGCGCGAAACCGGCTGGATGCACAACCGAGTTCGTATGGTGACTGCATCGTTCCTCGTGAAGAATTTGCTCATCGATTGGCGTCGAGGCGAACGCTATTTCCGTCACGTTCTGCTCGATGCCGATGTGCCACAGAACGTCGGAAACTGGCAGTGGGTAGCTGGAACTGGCCCGGACGCTTCTCCCTATAACCGTGTGTTCAATCCGGTTCTGCAGAGCCAACGATTCGATGCGGGCGGCGACTACATCAGGCGATGGGTGCCGGAGCTTGCAGGTCTCGATGCGTCAGCAATCCATGAACCATGGAACGTTGGCCCGCTTGAACTTGCCGCCGCGGGTATTGAACTCGGAACTGACTATCCCGAACCGATTGTCGATCTCGCGTTCAGCCGCGGACGCGTACTTGACGCTTATGCCGCAGTGAAGCGCTGAGAGTTACGACGCGCGAGCTGCGTCTTGAACTGATCGGCGACTAATCGAGCGGGGGGAGTGGCCAGCGGCGGCACGCTCTTCTTCGTTCTCTCCGCCCCAGAATCCGTTCTCGCGGTTTTCACGAGCCATTTCTCGACACTCAAAGTTCACTGGACATGCAGCGCACATCGCGCGAGCCGTTGCCTCGCGGCGCACTCGGCGCTCGGGACGCTCGCCGGCGATTCCAAAAAACAGATTCGTTCGACCTTTACAAGAGGCATGGTCCATCCATTCGGGCCGAGCGACTGCGAGCAACATGGATTCCATCTCAACTCCTGGGTTCGTGAACCGAGTGACGTCGTTGTCATGAGGTGTAACGGAATTTAGTGCTAAATATTTCCCGATCCTCCGGAAACCTTCCGGAACACCCTGTGACCTTGGGCATACGGGGCTGAGGGTGGGGTCGTCCCCCTAGGCTCAAACGGTGACTGTGTTTCTCGTCGGAGCCGGACCAGGCGATCCGGGATTGCTGACCCTTCGTGGTGCGGAGGCGCTCGCGATGGCCGATGTCGTGGTCTATGACCGACTCTCGGTGGGCGCCCTTCTCGAACTGGCACCTCCCGATGCCGAACGGATCAGCGTGGCGAAATCGGCCGGCAAAGCGGTCATGCCCCAGGACGACATCAATGCACTGCTGGTCGAAAAGGCCAAACAGGGGCTCACGGTGGTTCGGCTCAAGGGCGGCGATCCGTTTGTTTTTGCTCGCGGGGGAGAGGAAGCGACTGCCCTCGCTGCAGCCGGACTCCACTACGAAGTTGTTCCAGGCGTGACCTCAGCGATCGCGGTGCCGGCGTATGCGGGCATACCGGTGACACTGCGTCACTCCTCAACCTCGTTCACGGTGATCACTGGTCATGAAGATCCCGACAAAAGCGACGAGGTGAACTGGGAAGCCGCGGCGCAGCTCGGCGGCACGATCGTGATTCTCATGGGCGTTGGTCGGTTGCCAAAGATCGTCGACCGACTGTTGGCCGGTGGTCTCTCGCCCGACACTCCCGCGGCAGCAATCCGCTGGGGAACTCGTCCCGAACAACACACCGTGCGTTCAACGCTTTCGGCGATTGCGCGCGAAAACCTCGCATCGCCGAGCGTGATCGTGATTGGTCAGGTCGCAGCGATGGACCTCTCGTGGTTCGAATCTCGTCCGCTCTTCGGCAAAAACGTGGTGGTGACGCGGCCTCGTCATCAATCCTCAGTGCTTGCTGATCGGCTTCGAGACGAAGGCGCGAACGCGCTCTTGGTTCCTACGATCGAAATCGTTGATCCACTCGACGGCGGCGCTGCACTGCGCGCTGCGGTGTCACAACTTTCTTCCTATGACTGGGTGGTACTGACCTCGGCGAATGGTGCAGCTCGTTTCTGCGAAGAACTTCGCGACGGGCGAGATCTCGCCGGAGTTCGTCTTGCGGCAATCGGACCAGGTACCGCCGATGTCCTCGCCGATCACCACCTCGTTGCCGATCTCGTTCCCGAACGATTCATCGCGGAATCGTTGCTTGAAGCGTTTCCGTTGCCGAACGACAACGATCAACGTCGGGTGTTGCTCGCTCGTGCCGAAGTTGCTCGCGATGTGTTGCCCGATGGTCTGCGCGATCTCGGATGGCGAGTCGATGTTGTCGACGCCTATCGAACGATTCCGGTCACCCCAACCGACGAGGAACGCGAACGAGTCGTCGATGCCGACATCGTGACATTCACATCGTCCTCAACCGTCGACCATTGGGTCGCAGCATTTGGAACCGAAACGCTTCCGAAGATGGTCGCTTGTATCGGCCCGATTACGGCCGACACTGCGCATCGGGAGGGTCTTCGTGTCGATGTGATCGCCGATGTCCACACGATCGACGGACTCGTCGACGCCATCGTGCAACGGGTTGCGGAACCGGCTGTAGTGAAGAAGGCAAGCCCGCGGCGTTCCAGTCGTGGCCCTCGATTCGGCCGCCAACAGCGGCGTGCCTAGGCTCTGCGCCAATGAGTTTTCCTCAACGTCGACTTCGTCGCCTTCGCCGCACGCCGGCTCTTCGTCGGTTGGTAGCGGAAACGCGCCTTACTCCCGACGACCTCATCGCTCCGCTCTTCGTGCGTGAAGGAATCACCGATCCACAACCGATCGCGTCGATTCCCGGAGTTGTGCAACACACACTCGGTTCTCTCCGTGCTGAAGTCGCCGATCTGATCGGCCTTGGCGTCCCTGGTGTCATCTTGTTTGGAGTTCCCGAAACAAAAGACGAGATTGGCTCAGGCGCGTGGGATCCAGATGGCATCGTGCAAATCGCCTTGCGTGAGTTGCGCGACACCTTTGGTGACCGCGTTGTGTTGATGTCCGATCTCTGTCTCGACGAGTACACATCGCACGGGCACTGCGGCGTTCTTGATGGTCGCGGAAGTGTCGATAACGACGCGACGCTTGATCTCTACGCAAACGTTGCAATTGCCCAAGCTGCGGCGGGTGTCGATGTCGTTGCTCCGTCGGGAATGATGGACGGAGCAGTCGCAGCGATTCGCGATGCACTCGACGAAGAAGATTTCACCGAAACCGCGATCATGGCGTACTCGGCGAAATACGCGTCAGCGCTGTATGGGCCATTCCGCGATGCAGTCGATGTCACCATCGAAGATGGCGGCGATCGCAAGGGCTATCAACAAGATCCAGCGAATGCGCGCGAGTCGCTCGAAGAACTTCGCCAAGACATTCTTGAAGGCGCCGACATCGTCATGGTGAAACCGGCAATGTCCTATCTCGACATCATTGCGAGAGCGCGACAGGAAATCGATATTCCGATGGCCGCCTATCACGTGTCAGGTGAATACGCGATGGTGAAAGCGGCGGCTGAACGCGGATGGATCGATGGCGACGCCGTTGCGCTTGAGCAACTCACGTCCATCCGTCGGGCTGGTGCCGACATGGTTCTTACTTACTTCGCGCGCGATGTCGCCGAACTTCTCAACGATTGAGTTCATGACACCAACAAACGAGTCATTGTTCGAACGCGGTCAGCGTGTCATCCCCGGTGGCGTGAATTCGCCAGTGCGTGCATTTCGTTCCGTTGGTGGCACGCCGTACTTCGTTGCGAGTGGCAACGGCGCTCGAGTTACCGATGTTGAAGGAACAACGTTCCTTGATCTTGTGCAGAGCTACGGGGCGATCATCGCCGGCCATGCACATCCAAAGATCATCGAGGCGATTCAAAAAGCTGCGGTCGATGGAACTTCGTTTGGTGCACCAACACCGCGCGAAGTTGAACTCGCGGAAGCGATCAATGAGCGCGTTCCATCCTGCGAAAAACTTCGTATGGTCAACAGCGGCACCGAAGCAACGATGAGCGCGATTCGTGTTGCTCGCGGAGCAACCGGTCGACCAAAGATCTTGAAGTTCGCGGGTAACTACCACGGCCACAGCGACGGTCTTCTCGTTTCCGGCGGCACCGCAATGGCCTCACTTGGCATACCTGCCTCGGCGGGCGTGACCGAAAACGCGATTGCAGACACCGTTGTTGCGCCGTACAACGTCATTCCGACACTCGACGAAACGTTCGCCGCAGTGATCGTTGAACCGTGCGCCGCGAACATGGGTCTCGTTCCCCCGGCACCTGGGTTCCTCGAAGGTTTGCGGGCCGAATGCGATCGCGTCGGTGCGCTCCTTATTTTCGATGAAGTCATTACGGGTTTCCGCGTCGCTCGCGGCGGTGCACAACAACTTCTTGGAGTGACTCCGGATCTCACCGCATTCGGAAAGATCATCGGCGGTGGTCTTCCAGTAGGCGCATTTGGTGGGCGCGCCGATGTGATGGAAAACCTTGCGCCGCTTGGTCCCGTGTATCAAGCAGGAACGCTTTCCGGTAACCCACTCGCGACTGCAGCTGGTCTTGCTGCGTTGTCGCTGCTCGATGACGATGCCTATGAACTCATCGAGTCACGAGCGGAGTGTCTTGCCGGTTCATTTGAAAATGCGTTTGCCGCTGCAGGAATCACCGTGTGTGTTCCGCGTTTCGCAACGCTCGTTGGATTGTTCTTTGGCGACACCGCGCCGAACGATTATGTGAGCGCGTGTACAACTGATGAGTCGTTGTACGCCGCGTTCTTTCATGAGCTTCTTTCTCGCGGTGTTGCGATTGCGCCAGGCGCGTACGAAGTGATGTTCCCTGGACTCGCGCACGACGACGAAGTTCTCACTGCAATCAGCGAAGCGGCGTTCGCCGCTGCCGCCGCAGTCGCGTCGCGCTAAACGTCACCAACACATCTGCGCGTACAACGAGAAAGGACCCCGCCGAAGCGAGGTCCTTTCGCAAACTGCCT
>JALQSZ010000049.1 GCA_023264135.1 Acidimicrobiales bacterium | reverse complement strand
TCGCGAAGTTGGCGCAACTCGTGCAGGTGCAGGCCAATCGCGCGCAGTACGGACAAGACGCGATCTACCTGATGCCGACAAACTTGTACGGCCCGCGCGACAAGTTCCATCCCGCCGTTTCTCATGTCATCCCTGCCCTCATCAAGAAGGCAGTTGATGCGAAAGAGTCCGGTGCAGATCACCTCGACGTGTGGGGTACAGGTTCAGCCAGTCGCGAATTTCTCTATGTCGACGATGCTGCCGAAGGCATCGTCCTCGCTGCCGAGTTCTACAACGACGATCAACCCGTCAATCTCGGCGCCGACCGCGAACTTCCCATTCGCGAACTTGTTGAGATCATCGTGAAACTTGTCGAATTCGAAGGCGAAGTTCGCTGGGACACGACAAAGCCCGACGGCCAACCTCGCCGCGGCGTCGATGGATCACGAGCCCGCGAACAGTTCGGCTTTACCGCAGGCACAACCTTCGACGACGGTCTACGCCAAACCCTCGATTGGTATCTCGCAAACAGAGCCGAAGCCGAAGCTCGCCCTGTCTAAGACCTCAACTGCAGGTTTGTCCCTCAGGAATGCGAGGGATGAAATCGCTCATCGACGTTGTGGTGATGGCCTGAGTCGTTGACGTCGTCGCCATCGTCGTAGGCGCACCACCGGCAGTCGATGCTGTGGTTCCAGCGGTCGTTGTCGTGGTCAGTGCACTCAAATCTGGAGCGGCATTCGGCGACGGAATCGGACGGAGTCCGCGGAACACATCGAACATCGGTTGCGACGCCGCGACATTCAATTCGAGAACACTTGCTGCACCCTTGAACGTTCCCGAAGCGACCGGCGTAAAACTCACCAGAGCATCGGGGTCAAAGGTGCGGAACTGAGAACCAAGATCGACGAGATCTTGAATCGTGAACTCAGTATCGAGCGTGACGTTCTTCTGCGCGATCTCGAGGAAATCTTTCAAGATGAACGGATTGCGAACACCTTGAGCAACGGCTTTCTTGAGTGCAGCACGAATGAACTGCTGCTGGCGAGTAACGCGTCCAAAGTCACTCGTTGGATCTTCTTGCCATGTCTTCATGTTGTCGCGAGAGATTTCAAAGTGCCGCGAACGAGCAAACGCAAGCGCCTGCTCGCCGGTGAGGACTTGGCAGCCGGTGTCGTACTGGAAAAGTCCGGTTGCTTGGTCTCGCGACGGATAGTTGAAATACACCGGTACGCCGTTGATGGCTTTCACCAATGCTTCAAAGCCTTGGAAATCGACCATCACGTAGTGATTGATCGGAATGCCGAAGTCCTGATTGATGGTCTGGATCAATCGTTCGGGTCCACCCAGTGCAAGTGCGGTGTTAATTCGACCTTGTCCCCCACCGGCAATATCGACCCAAAGATCTCGGGGCAGCGAAAGCAGCGCGGCTTGCTGCGTCTTCGGCTCAACCCGAAGGATCATGATCGTGTCGGTGTTGAGCGACTTACTGCGTCCACGAAGAACAGGATCGCCCTCTGCGAGTCCCATGCCGTCGTCAATACCCACGAGCAAGATATTCATTGCCTCGCCCGGCGCACTCGGAGCTTCCAACGACGTGCCGACATCAATGCGAGGCAGCGCACTGGCCTGGTTGTAGGCCCACGCCAAACCGCCTGCCGCGAGCAGGCAGGCCATGACGATCACAATGTTGAGAGAGAGCAGCAGCCGTTGAGGCCACGTGCGGGAGGGGCGACGCACGGGCCGAACACTACCGGAGCCCCTTCGAACCTCCGTGTCAGGCCTGTGGAGTTGTCACCTCTCGCCGTAGGCTCGCACGATCGTGAACCTGCGCACCCTTTCGGCCCAACGGATCGAACCGCTTGCTGTCGTTGGCGGAATGGTCGCGTCTGGCCTCACGGACCTCACCTCAGATTTCGCGGCGCTCGATTCGGAGGGGTGGTGGGCGGTCATTCTCCCCTTCGATGCCGAGCCACTCTTCGCTCGGTTCGATCGCCAGCGACCCACAGCTGCGTTGCCTCGAGCGCAACGACCATGGAGTGGGCCACCAGCGTCGTCGTGGACCTCGTCCCTCACTCGTGCGGAATTTTCTCAACGAGTCGATGCGATTCGAGCGTCGATCGCCGCCGGTGACGTCTACCAGGTCAACCTCACACGACGACTTTCGGCGCCGCTTCCGCACGATGCATCAATGCTGGCGCTTGGCGAACGTCTCGCCAACGGAAATCCCGCGCCGTTTGGCGCGGTCATCGAACTTCCCGACGCCGGTATCCGTATCGCGTCTGCTTCACCAGAACTTTTTTTGGCTCGTGATGGAAATCGCGTTCGCTCCGCTCCCATCAAGGGAACGACGTCAACTGGTGGCGACTTCAGCGAAAAGGACTGTGCCGAAAACGTGATGATCGTCGACTTGGTGCGCAATGACTTGGGTCGCGTGTGTCGTCCTGGAACGGTCGTCGTTCCGAATCTTCTCGAACGCCAACACCACCCTGGCCTTGATCACTTAGTGAGCACTGTCGAAGGCGAACTCCGAAGCGAGGTCACCTGGGCAGACCTCATCGACGCGACGTTTGCTCCGGGCTCGGTTACCGGTGCACCAAAGATTGCAGCGATGAAGCACATCCAACGCCTCGAGCCGCTTCATCGTGGGGTGTACTGCGGCGCCGTCGGCTGGGTCGACGCCGATCGCTCGCGAGGCGAACTCAACGTTGCGATCCGCACCTTCTGGGTTGAGGACGAGGAACTTTGTTTCGGGACCGGTGGCGCAATTACGTGGGACTCCACTCCTGAAGACGAATGGGCCGAAACCGAACTCAAAGCTGAACGTCTCATTTCCCTCGCCTCGGGGACCGCGTCGTGAATTCGTTCAATGTGTGGGTCAACGGTGAACTCGTCGACGCTTCATCACCAAGTGTCAATGCAAGCGACCACGGATTCCTTCTTGGCGACGGCGTGTTCGACACGCTTGTCGTCCGTCACCGCCGCCCCGTTTTCATCGATCGTCACCTGCGTCGATTGCGCCGAGGAATCGAACGCCTTCAACTCAACATGCCGCTGACTGATCTCGAATTTGTCGACGCAATTTCGCAACTCATCGATGCAAACGAGCTCACCGACGCGCGGGTTCGCATCACCGTGACACCAGGCGCGGGATCCAGCCCTCGAGATCGCGGGCCAACTCCCCTCGTTGCCATTACAACTGCGCCACTTCAACCTTCACCTGAATCGGTTTCTCTCTGCACCGTCACCTGGACGCGCAATGAACACTCACCTCTTGCTGGAATGAAGTCCACAAGCTGGGGCGATAATGCCGTCATCCTTCGCCACGCTCACGAACGCGGTTTCGATAACGCGATTCTTTGTGACACCAGCGGTCGACTCAGTGAATGCACAACCTCGAATCTCTTCCTCGTTGTCGACGATCAACTACTGACACCTTCACTTGAGAGCGGTTGTTTGCCAGGCATCATTCGCGAAGTGCTCATTGAAGCGAACGTGGCCACCGCATCAGTCCTCACTCCGGCCGATCTTGAGCGAGCCACGGAAGTCTTCGTGACTTCTTCAACAACAGGGGTAATGCCAGTACACCGAGTTGATGATCACCCGCACCGCATCGATGGATCACATACCGCAAACGCACGCGCGGTGATTGATCGATTCTCCGCGCTCGACGCGACCTAGTTCACAATCCGCGCGTGCACGATGTCGCCCACAGTCACCGCGACAACGGTGCCATCGCAATCGACGAGCAGACGTCCGTCGTCGGCGATATCGAGTGCTCGACCTTCGAAGGTCGACTCCGCGTTCTCGACTCGCACATCGCGACCCAGCGTCGATGACGCGGATCGAACTTCATCGAGAAATGCCGAACGAGACGATGGATCTTCAATCGCGGCAAGGTGACGGTCGTAGTGCCGAAGCCACGCCACGAGAACAGCTTCGCGGTCGACTGGTCGGCCAATGAGGTGATTCACCGATGCTGCGATCGAGGCCAGTTCCTCAGGGAGTTCCGCAGGCCAATCGAGATTGAGGCCCATTCCGACGACAACGGCATCGACTCGACCATCGACAACATGTGACTCAGCGAGAATTCCGGCGAGCTTGCGATCGGCCAGCGGCCCAGCGGCCACGACAAGATCATTCGGCCATTTGAGGCCAGGCCGGACCTTGGCCACCTCGCTCACCGCATCAACCGCAGCCAAACCGCAGGCCAACGTGAGGAGAAACAAGTCCTCTGGGGCCACGGTGGGCCGCAGAAGCGCAGAGACAAGCAACGAGGCCCCTGGAGGCGCAACCCAGCTCCGATCAAGGCGACCACGACCCGCTGTCTGATGGTCGGCGACAAGTACGACCCCTTCGGGGGCTCCTCCGGCAGCCGCCTCGAGGAGGTCTCGGTTGGTTGAACCGGTCTCGGCCACCCATCGCACATCGGCGAATCGGGTGCCCGGGACCCCAGATGTGGCGAAGGACCCGTTCACGCGTGCCACCATAGAGCGTGCTCAAAAAGATCCTCATCGCAAACCGCGGCGAAATCGCCGTCCGTGTCATCCGTGCCTGTCAGGAAATGGGCATCGCCACTGTGGCGGTGTACTCCGATCTCGACCGCGACGCCCTCCATGTTCGCCTCGCGGACGAGGCCTACGCCCTCGGTGGAACAACTGCTGCCGAGAGCTATCTCAACACCGATCTGATCCTCGATGTCATCGAGCGCAGTGGCGCCGATGGCGTGCATCCCGGTTACGGCTTCTTCTCCGAGAACACCGACTTCGCTCGCGCCATCACCGAGCGCGGCGTCACCTTCATTGGTCCGCCCCCAGGCGCAATCGAAATTATGGGCGACAAAGTTTCAAGTCGTATCGCTGCACAGGCTGCTGGCGTGAACGGAGTTCCGGGCACAACCGAATTCCTCAACGACGCATCTGAAGTCATCGCATTTGGTAACGCACATGGTTGGCCCGTCGCTATTAAGGCCGCGTATGGCGGTGGCGGTCGTGGCATGCGCGTGGTGCGCAGCGAAGACGAAGCTGCCGAAGCATTTGATTCTGCTCAGAGCGAAGCACTCAAGGGTTTCGGACGCGCCGAGTGTTATGTCGAGCGTTATCTCACTTGGCCGCGACACATCGAGATGCAGATCATCGCCGACACGCATGGCAACTGTGTCTGGATCGCCGAACGCGATTGCTCCGCACAGCGTCGTCATCAGAAGCTCGTCGAAGAATCACCGGCACCGAACTTCCCCGCTGAAGTTCGTCAGGCCATGGGCGATGCCGCCGTCACCGTTGCCAAAGCATGTGGCTACGTCAACGCTGGCACCGTCGAATTCCTCTACCAGGACGGCGAGTTCTACTTCCTTGAAATGAACACTCGACTTCAGGTTGAACACCCCGTCACCGAAATGGTGTCGGGCATTGATCTCGTTGCCGAGCAGATCCGCGTTGCCTCTGGCCTGCCCCTCTCGATCACGCAAGAGTCGATCGAACTTTCTGGCCACGCGATCGAAATCCGCATCAACGCGGAAGATCCGGCGCAGGGCAAGTTCCTCCCCTCTCCCGGCCACATCACCACGCTTGTTCCGCCGGCTGGTTTCGGTACACGTTGGGATGGCGGCTACGAATCTGGCGACACCGTCAGCCAGTACTACGACAACCTCGTCGGCAAGCTCATCTGCTGGGGTTCCGATCGCGACACCGCGATCCGTCGCACACTTCGTGCGCTGCGTGAGTTCCGCATCGAAGGCATCGCCACCACGATCCCTGCTGATCTCGCCATCCTCGAACATCAAGACTTCGTCGACGGCAAGCACTCCACCAAGTGGGTCGAAGACACACTCGACCTCAGCTCCGTCGGCAGCTCGGTAACGCCCGCCGACGGCGAAGCCGAGGCGAAGGTGCAGCGAGACGTCGATGTTGAAGTCAACGGCAAGCGCTTCTCGGTCAAGGTGTTTGTTCCCGAGTCACAAGCCGGCGCAGTTGTCGCCGGTGGTGCTGCAGGAGGCGCAAGCCGTCCACGTCGCTCAGGCGGCGGCGGTGGCGCAGGCGCCGGTGGCGGCTCTGGAGCCGTTGCTGTCCCCATGCAGGGAACCATCGTCAAGGTGCTTGTTGAGGTCGGTCAGGAAGTTGAAGCCGGCGCAACCGTCTGCGTGCTCGAAGCCATGAAGATGGAAAACAACATCACCGCCGATAAGGCCGGCACCGTCAAGGAGATCAAGGTCGCCCCTGGCGATTCGGTTGGCTCCGGCGACGTTGTTGTGGTGATCGACTAACGACGCTTACCGCACCCAACCACTGGGTGAGGGCAACGGAAGATCGAGATAGGTGACGATGCCAGGTTTGGCCTCGCATACCGACGCGACCGCGTCCACAGCCGGCAGTGACGTCATCACCATTCCCAACACCATGTAGTCGGTAAACGATTTCGGCTTGAAATCTGCAGGTGGAAACACTTCGAGTTTCGTTCGCACTGACGGCATGCCGTCAATCTCAACGATGTAGCCGTGCTCGACCTTCCAGTCGGGTTCGAGCGTGCGACCTTTGCGCCAACGAACGTCGCACGACACGACCTTGTGGTCCCCGATCCAGCCCTGCCAACTCGCAGATACGCCAGCAACGCAACCGGCATCGATTGACCACGACCCGAGATCGAGAAACTCAGTGGTAATGGCGTACTCGGTCTCGCAGCGAACATCGTCGAACTCCACACCAAGCGCCTGGCCCATCAGATACACCGCGTCGCCAAACACCGCCGTGCCCTGTTTCGTCATTGCTGACAAATTCGGATCATCCGGGAGCAACCCATAACCAACCGACTTTTCCGTGTCGCCCGAGTCGTACCCGGTGGAGTCGACCGATTCGAGCATGCGAATTGAATCAATGCGGTCACACACGCCTGCCGACACAATGCCGAGCAAGTTCGCCATGCCGGGATTCATTCCCGAACCGAAGATTGACGAGTTACCTCGCTCACATGCATCGAGAATGCGTTGACGGTCTGCTCCAAGCGCGTGGCCAGTGATGAATCCTGCGGTTGCGGTGATGTTGATTCCCGCTTCGAGAATCCTCACCATGTGATCAACTTCGGGCCACTTCGGGTTGTAAATCACGCAATCAGGCTTCAGCGCCAACAGCGCGTCGATGTCGTTCGTTGCAAGCACGCCGATGGGATCGATCCCGGACAACTCTCCGACATCTCGTCCGACCTTGTCTGCACCCCAGGCGTAACAACCAACGATTTCGAGTTCAGGATTGGCAACTGCGGCAATAACCGAACGTTGTCCGACATTGCCCGTTGTCCATTGCACGACTCGATACACCCGTGACGACATGTGTTCCCCCAAACAGTGCGAAGCCTCGATGGCCCGTGAACGTGTGAGGGTAGGCCGAGAACGGCGTCAGCGGGTGGAGATGACGAGGGTTCCGCCCACAAGATCAGGCCAACCGCGGTGAAGTTCGCCGCCAATGCCGGTTCCGTAGATCATGAGTACCGCAGCAGCCCCGAACGGGCCAAGCGGAAACGCCAGCGGTGACCACGGAAGTAGCGCTCGCAGGCCGCACTGCGTGGGCGTGGGACGCGCGCCGTCCACATAGCGGACAACTTTCAAGCCAAGGAGCATCTTGCCGAGCGTGCGTTGCGCGATAACGACAAAGAGAAACTCGTACACCACTGCAAACGCGAGCGTTGCTGGCAACAACCACGTCGGGACGTCGAGTTGCAATTGTCCGTTGATGGTCTTCGCCGTGAGCGCGATCACCAGAAGAACCGGAAGCGCAATCACTGCAAGGTCGAGCGCACGTGCACCAAACCGAGGGCCAGGCGCAGCGAGGCTGAAAGGTCCTGTTGCCGGGAAATCCTTCGCCGTCGGCGCTTTGCGAGGTGCGCTGACCGGATCGGTTTCCTCACTCTGCTGCATCGGACAGCGCCTCAGCCATTGACGGATGAACGAAGAGTGATTCATGGAGGTCGTTTACGCGAAGTCCTGCGCTCACGGCCAGCGCGAGTACCGCAATGAGTTCCGCGGCATGACGCCCAACGATCGAACCACCAAGAACGACACCGGTTGCAGGATCAGAAATGATTTTTACGAAACCGCGTGAGTCGTCTTCGATAAGTGCTTTCGCGTTCGCCGAGAACGGAACTTTGGTGACGCGAATTTTGCGACCCATCGCGAACGCATCGGCTTCGGCCAGTCCGACATCGGCAATTTCAGGTTCGGTGAAAATTGCTGAGGCTGCCTTCTCATAATCGATGTGTCGATGTGGACCGACATGAAGACCCATCGCGTGTTCAGCGATCTTGCGACCTTGTAACGACGCAACGGAAGAGAGCGGAAGTTTTCCGGACACGTCGCCAGCGGCATAGACGTGCTGCAGCGAACTTTGGCAGTTGTGGTTGACCTTCACGTAACCGTCGACAAGCTCAACGCCAGCTTCGACGAGTCCGAGATTGTCGGTGTTGGGAAGAGAACCAATCGCTAGAAGTGCATGTGACCCGTGGACAATCCGACCATCGGTGCATTCGATCGTGACCCCGTCGGCACTGACCGTTCCGTTGAGCGCTTTTGCGCCTTTCAAAAGATTCACTCCGCGCGCAAGAAAATCTGCTTCAAGCGCAGCAGCAACCTCTGGGTCTTTGAGCGGAAGCACCTGTTGGCGACTCACGATCAACGTGACCTCGCTGCCGAACGACTTGAACATGTGGACGAACTCCACACCTGTGACACCCGAACCGATGACCACCAAATGTTCCGGCAACGAAGAAGGCGGATACGCGTCGCGAGTTGTCAGCATTCGCTCGCCGTCGACATTGGCCCACTCGGGAATCCGTGGACGGCTGCCCGTCGCAATCAGAACAATGTCGGCCTCGATTTCGATCGGGCCATCGACGGTATCGGCGACGACCTGATGGGGCCCCACCAGTCGACCCGTGCCCTTCAGCAGCGTGACCCCTTGACTTTCGAGCAATGAGGTGGTCGACCGCTCAAGGCGCTTTCCAATCGTGTCGATGCG
>JALQSZ010000499.1 GCA_023264135.1 Acidimicrobiales bacterium | reverse complement strand
TGGCGAGAAGATGTCGAAAACTCGTCTCAATCAAATTTTTCCTGCTGATCTTGTTGCTGATTTTGGCGTCGATGGGTTCCGCTATCACTTCTTGCGCGATAACCCGTTTGGTCCCGATGGAGATTTCTCGTACGAGTCGATGGTGACTCGTTACAACGCCGATCTCGCCAACAACCTCGGCAACTTGTTGTCGCGAGTTGCCACAGTGGTTGGGAAGAAGTGCGATGGAATCGGACCAGCACCGGCTGCCGATTCTCCGCTTGCCGCAATCGCTGCTCAATCGCTGGCCGACACCATCGCAGGATGGAACAACATCACCCCGAGCATCGCCCTTGAAGCAACCTGGCGTCTCGTCGGCGCGGCAAACGCGCATCTTGAAGCGAATGAACCGTGGAAGATGGAGCCGGGACCCGCACTCGATGCGGTGATGGGCGACGCGCTCGAAGTGCTTCGCATCGTTTCGATTCTCGCAACGCCAGCGATGCCCACGACGTGCGCGCAGATTTGGGAACGAATTGGTTTGACTGGTTTGCCTACCGATGCTGGCGTCGCGGGTGCGACATGGGGTGGGTATCCCGGAGGTCTTCCGGTTGTGAAGGGCGACGGCCTCTTCCCTCGCATCGCCAAACCTTCCGCGGACTGACGAGGTCGCTATGCGTTGGATCGATGATCACTGTCATCTCGGCGACGGCTCCGATCGTTGGCCTGAGGCGGAAGCGACAATCGCCGAAGCGCATGCC
>JALQSZ010000498.1 GCA_023264135.1 Acidimicrobiales bacterium | reverse complement strand
CCGCTCCCTGTCGTCAGCGGAGCAGATGTGATCAACGCGCTTGTGGAAGCGGGATTCGTGCGCGTCGGTCAGCGCGGAAGTCACGTGAATCTGCGCAAGGCACATCTGATCGTGATTGTTCCGCTGCACCGGGAACTCGCACCCGGGACGCTTCGCTCGATCATCCGCCAGTCGGGCTTGACCACTGGTCAATTCGTGGCGCTTCTCTCACGCGCCTGAATTACGCGAGAGAAAAGTTGGGATTGAAAATCAGTCCGAGAATGCTTCCGGTCGGTGTCCTGATGGTCGCAGTGATGATCCCTTCACCTACATCGGCAATCGGTGAGTGCTCCGTTGCCCCAGCTGCGATGGCTTCCGCCACTGCCGCCGTCACGTCTGTAACTCCCCAGTAGACAAGTGCGCCGTCGGCTGGGTCGGCATCGGGGAGTAACCCCAACTCGTAGCCGGCGACGTTGAATCCAACATAGAAAGGCATGTCGAAGTAGGGCTCTTGCCCGAGTTGGTTGATCCACCAACGCTTCGCCACGTCGAGGTCGGGAGCGGGATAGATAACTGTGCGAAGTCCATCGAGGTTGATCGGCATGACCTCATCGTGGCAGGAAGATGTGGCGCCGTTCGTTGTCGGACTTTGAGGGTTGTGTTGACGCGAATTCTGACTAGAATTATGGTCATGTCAGATGTGCTTCCCCTCGCCGAAGTCAAAGCCAAGTTCTCGGAAATGGTGGATCGCGTGGAGCAGCAACA
>JALQSZ010000497.1 GCA_023264135.1 Acidimicrobiales bacterium | reverse complement strand
TGCTCTGTGTTCCTCTGGTTGCCGGACGCACCGATGGAGAAGGTGAAGGCGCGCATGCCGACCGCACATCGACGTTTTGGCAAGCGAACCGATGGGGTTCAGTGGTGCCCGCGCTCTGGTCGTTCATGTTGGCTTTGCGATCTCGGGGCTTGGGTTCCGCGTGGACAACCTTGACGCTGTTGCGCGAACGCGAAGTTGCTGAGCTTCTTGGCATTCCTTACGAGAAGTGGATGCAGGTTGGATTGTTCCCGGTGGCTCATACGAAGGGAACCGATTTCCGAATCACTCCGCGTCGTTCAGCAGCTGAACTCACTCGTTGGAATCACTATCGGTCAGAGTGACCGTGAGATCAGGTTTCGAGCGGCAGGAGTTCGTCGGCGAGAGCGCCGAGTTCCGCGTCGGGATCGGCATCGCCAACCAGCGGGATGATCACGAACTTCGACGCACCTGCGTGGATGAATTCCTTCAAGAGCGAAGGAAGCGCAGCTCGAGTCGGGATGACTGATCGAGGATCGAGGCCAGGACGACGACGTTCGATCACATCAACGAATCGTTGGGGCAGTGGTCCATCGGAATAGGAAATGAGTGCGCCGTAGTGTTGCGGGTCCATTGTGCGACCCGCTTCCTTCGCAGCGTCCTCGATGATGGGGATCGATTCGGCGACATCTTCGGGTGAACAAAACGAGGGCAGCCAACCATCGCCAACCCTGCCAACACGACGAAGCTCGCTCGGTGCGATACCGCCAA
>JALQSZ010000496.1:259-766 GCA_023264135.1 Acidimicrobiales bacterium | reverse complement strand
GACCGCTGGCGCTTATCTCGACAGCGAAGGCGCACCTCGCGATGGTCGCCGTTCATGTATCGTTGAACCCTTCACATCTGCTGCTATTGTTAACAGCTTGAAAGGTTTGTTCGTTCCTCAAGAAGCTATCGGTCAACAATACCGTAAGGGCTTGATGGGTCGTGACAGCGGCGGTATGAACTGGAAACTGGACCAAAACGTTGTGTCTCAGACTTTCGGTACTAACGGCGCTAACGCTACTGCCTCTGTGAACACCACAACTGGCACTGGCTTCTTGACCTCTGGTTGGGCTTCTTCTGGTTCTGTGAGCATCACTGCTGCAACAGCTACTGTGAACCTCAACGCTGGTGACGTGTTCACCATCGCTGGCGTGTACGCTGTCAACCCACAAAACCGCCAACCTTACGGCTCTAACAAGCTCCGTAACTTTGTTGTGAAGACTGCTGTTTCTATCAGCGCTGGTTCTACAACCGCTGTGACTGTGTCGCCTGCTGTTATCACTGCTGG
>JALQSZ010000496.1:0-249 GCA_023264135.1 Acidimicrobiales bacterium | reverse complement strand
GCATCCCAACGACTTCTAGCACTGCTGCTGTGACCCAGTTCAATGCTACTGGTGCTGTGTCTGCCCAAAACATCGTGATGCACAAAAATGCGTTCACTTTGGCTGTGGCTGACTTGGAATTGCCAGAAGGCGTTCATTTCGCTGGTCGTGCAAGCGACAAGGAAATTGGCTTGTCTATGCGTGTGGTTCGTCAGTACACGATCAACAACGACAGCATCCCAACTCGTTTGGATGTGTTGTACGGTTGGG
>JALQSZ010000495.1 GCA_023264135.1 Acidimicrobiales bacterium | reverse complement strand
ATCCACCACTTTGCCTTGCGGTTGCACCACCGCGATGGAGTAGTGACGTCGGTTGACATTGCCCCGGAGCGCACGCCGTGGACCACCTGCACCGAAGGCGCGATTGGTCTTCAACGTTTGGTTGGCGTTCGTCTCGATGAGATTTCTGATCTTGGTCACTGGATTGGAACCCGCGCCGATCAGTGTGTGCACACCACCGATCTTGCGGTCGTCGCTGCCGCAGCTGCGTGTCGCGGTGAAGATCGCACGTACGAGTTCCTTATGTCGGGTGTTGGGCATCCACAGCGCGTTGCAACGCTTTTCATCAATGGCGATGAATGGGGAACGTGGGTCGTTGAGAATCAAAGCGTCGTTGATGCCTCGCGTTCCGGTCGCTTTGCAGGAATGCCGCTTGAACGCTCGGAGTATTCCCGTTGGGTCAACGAGCATCTTTCGTCGGAGGATCTTGAGCCAGCGGCAGTGATGCGCAGAGCAACCTCAATCGGCTTGGGTCGCGGTCTCGATATCGATTCGTGGCCGAACGCGGCGTTCGCCCGACCCGGGGATGATTCCTGCCACACCTATCGACCGACGGTGATTGAGTTGTCCCGCCGCAACGTCGGAACGCAACGTGAAACCGATGCTGATCCGGTCGGCACTCCGATCCCTAAGGCGACGCGCTGGTTGGGCTGAATTGCTTCCAACGAACGCGTAGGGTTCCTCCATTGTCCCGGTGCGAGACGTGCCGGATGGAGTGGAGGGAAGAACATGGTCAAAGGGAAAGCGGCAATG
>JALQSZ010000494.1 GCA_023264135.1 Acidimicrobiales bacterium | reverse complement strand
CGTCGTATTGGTCATGACCGACTTCGTATTGCACTCCACTTTGGCGATGTCGTAGGTGCCAGGAGCCATTGTGCGAGTCATGAACGGCATGAACGTGCCCATGCCGGGGTAGGCGCCCACGTCTTGCAAAACCGTGAGTCGGTAGGCCTCGACGTTGCCGTCTTTGGTGCCACCAATTTCGATCTTGTGGACCTGACCGCGGCCGTGTGGCATGCAGACCATTGATTCGCTGCGCGATTCGATCCAGCGAACGGGGCGGTCGACTTTGCGCGCAACCCATGGGAGCAACATCTCGTCGGACTGCAGATTGATCTTGGCGCCGAATCCGCCGCCGACTGCCGGGGCGATGACATGCACCTGCTCGGGTTCAAGTTCGTAGACGCCGGCGAGTTTGCCCTTCACCGAGTGCGGAGCTTGTGTCGAGACCCAGGCAACAAGTCGTCCTTCATGCCAGACCACCGCAACACCACGCGGTTCAAGCGGAGCAACCGCAACGCGCTGATTGACGAGGTCGCGGGTGACAACAACTTCGCATCCATCGAACAAGTCGTCGGTGTAACCGAAAGGAACTTCGAGCGCGGTGTTAGTTCCGTGTTCAGGATGCAGAATCACCTGATCGGTCGCAGCGAACACAGGGTCGACAACCGCATCAAGCGGATCGAAATCGACAATGACAAGTTCGGCAGCATCTTCAGCGGCAACTGCGGTCTCGGCCACGATGACGGCAATCGCTTCGCCAACAAATCGAACAACATCGGTGGCGAGCCACGGGCGAGC
>JALQSZ010000493.1 GCA_023264135.1 Acidimicrobiales bacterium | reverse complement strand
AGGTCGAGAGCGAGCGCACCCGCGAGCGCGTGCGCGTCGACCTCCACACTGCCCGTCCCGGCATCGTCATCGGACGCCGAGGCGCCGAGGCGGACCGCATCCGCGGCGACCTGGAGAAGCTCACGGGCAAGCAGGTCCAGCTCAACATCCTCGAGGTGAAGAACCCCGAGCTCGACGCGCAGCTGGTCGCCCAGGGCATCGCCGAGCAGCTGTCGAGCCGCGTGTCCTTCCGACGTGCCATGCGCAAGGGCATGCAGAGCACCATGAAGGCAGGAGCCAAGGGCATCCGCGTGCAGGTCTCCGGTCGTCTCGGCGGCGCCGAGATGAGCCGCACCGAGTTCTACCGCGAAGGCCGAGTGCCCCTGCACACGCTCCGCGCGGACATCGACTACGGCTTCTACGAGGCGCGTACGACGTTCGGTCGCATCGGCGTGAAGGTGTGGATCTACAAGGGCGATGCTCCGACGAGCCGCGCCGAGCGCGAGGCCGCTGCCGCGGCTGCCCGACTTGGCAAGCGTCCCGAGCGCCCCCGCCGCGGCCTGCGCCGCGACGAGGAGGCGGTGGAGGCCGCGGCTGCCGCCGAGGCTCCGGCTCCCGCAACGACAGAGGGCGAGGTCTGATCATGCTGATTCCCCGCAAGGTCAAGCACCGCAAGCAGCACCACCCGAAGCGCACCGGCATGGCCAAGGGTGGCACCCAGCTGGCGTTCGGTGACTACGGCATCCAGGCCCTGGCGCCCGCCTACGTCACCAACCGGCAGATCGAGTCCGCGCGTATCGCC
>JALQSZ010000492.1 GCA_023264135.1 Acidimicrobiales bacterium | reverse complement strand
GTTTGCAGTTTTGCAAAGGCAGGGTAGTTTCGTATTGCAAATATGCAGTTGCAAAATGCAAAAGAGGTTTTGACGGATGTCGGGCGGTAGCGGTTTTCTCAAGGCGGCACATGATACCGCCAAATCGAAGGGCGGTAGACCGCCAGGGCCAGCCAAGACAACGCGCCGTAACATTATGGCGGCGCAACGTCTTTTCCAAGAGCACGCTCAGGAAGCCCTTGAAACCATGATAGGAATCATGCGCGACCCTGAGGCTGACCATGCTGTGAGGCTCAAGGCGGCGAACGATGTTTTGAACCGCGCCTATGGCACGCCAGTGTCCACCACGGTGCAGGTCCAGATCAGCGAAGAGGAGCGCGAGGCCATCATTGACTCGTCGCTGATAGCCGCCGCCAGCACGCCGGAACTGCTGGCACTGGCGGAGGCACTGTCACGCTATGTCGATGCGAATCCAGTCGGCGACGTGGTGGATGTCACGCCCATTTCCATCGAGGGGGACTCTTGATTTCCACCGAGGGGGTCCGTCGCGACTCCCGCATTTCCACCGAGGGGGTCCGCATTTCCACTGAGGGGGTCTGCAGCGCCCGCGCCCGCGCCCGAGCGTTATAGCCTGGCGGATAGGTCGGTGGTGCTGACGTATCGTTGGATACGTCAACTATACTGACCTTTCCGAACGTATAGGAGCGCGACGCCCAGGAGCGCCCAGGACATCCCCCGCATTTCCACTGAGGGGGTCCAGGACATCCCCCGCATTTCCACTGAGGGGGTCCAGGGCGACTACAGCC
>JALQSZ010000491.1 GCA_023264135.1 Acidimicrobiales bacterium | reverse complement strand
ATTGCAACACCTGTGGTTTCACAAATTTTGCGTGCACGAGTTGTGCCAATGCCAAAAATTGCTGTTAAACCGATAACAGTATGTTGATGATTTGGGATATTTACCCCAGCGATACGTGCCATGAGATTTCCTCTTAATTAACCAGATCAGCCTTGACGCTGCTTATGACGTGCGTCTGAAGAACAGATCACGCGCACAACGCGTTTGCGCTTAATGATCTTGCAATTTCTGCAAATACACTTAACGGATGCTAAAACTTTCATAACTCACCTCTTAAAAATAGGTACTGCTTAATCTTTACTTCGCACGGAAAATGATTCTCGCGCGCGTCAGGTCGTAAGGAGTCATCTCCACCGTCACCTTGTCTCCCGGCAAAATACGGATGTAATGCATCCGCATCTTTCCAGAAATGTGCCCTAGAACCACATGTCCGTTTTCAAGCTTCACGCGAAACATCGCGTTCGGCAAATTCTCTACAACTTCTCCCGCCATCTGAATTACATCGTCTTTAGACATTCAGTTAAGCGCCCATCTTAAAGTTAGCTTTTTTCATCAAAGAGCCATATTGCTGTTGCATTACGAATGACTGAACTTGAGCCATGAAATCCATTGCAACAACCACAATAATTAACAATGAAGTACCGCCGAAATAGAACGGCACGTTGTACTTCAACACCAAGAATTCTGGCAACAAGCAAACCAGAACCATATAAATAGAACCCGCTAGAGTCAAACGCACCAAGATCTTGTCGATATAGCGTGCTGTCTGGTCGCCTGGACGAATACCTGGAA
>JALQSZ010000490.1 GCA_023264135.1 Acidimicrobiales bacterium | reverse complement strand
AAACAACCTTATCGCCTTCTTTCATCATAACTGGCCTCTCTGCTCTTTGCGGCCCTGCCCGTTGCCTGACCGTGATTCGAATATAGTATGTCTCAGTCGGTGAGACAAGTGGCAATCGACAAAATCATGAGTCAAAGTGTCTCACTACTAGGGTGGCAAGTGCCAGCCATCGGGCGACTTCTCGCCGCCAAGCGCGAGCGCCCCAGCCGCCGTAGGGCCGGCGAATCACGCGGGCCACTACTGGACCCCCCAATAGACCAGGAAGCCCAGGACGACCATCGCCCCGGTTAGCAGTTCGGACAGAATCGTGATTAATATGAGCGCAGCGCGGCCCATGGTGTACCTCCATGTGATGCGTTAGAGGCCGTGTCCGGTGTTAGCGCACCGCGCGGCCTCGCCTTTGTCTAGGCCCGATCAGTATGGCCTAGATCGGTTGCGATTTGGTTAGGCAACTGTCGCAAGTATCCACTCTATCGCTTCTGTCGCCGCCATGCGCCGCTTGTGCTGTGAGCGCCGGCTGATCGGAGGCAGGCGGATCGTGATGCCTGTCGGCTTGTGCACGACGATCATCACGCCTGGGTCAGCATCGACATGCTGACCGCCGCGCGGCCTGGAAGCCTCAAGGCTGACCTCGATATCGTCAGTGATGGCGGTCGGAACGCTCATTGCTTCCCCTCTGCTGCTGAAAGCATGGCGTCACGGTGTTCGAACGCGTCACATGCGTCAGACAGTCCTTGCAGGTATGCCTCCTGCAAAATGTGGGCGATTGGCACCGTCTGAAGGCCGATCACGTCAA
>JALQSZ010000048.1 GCA_023264135.1 Acidimicrobiales bacterium | reverse complement strand
GTTCGCGTCGATGAATGCCTGCATTCCACGAGCCGCTTCATCTGTCATTGGTAGGCCGAGCGCGTCGTAGATCTGCGTGATGACACCGAACTGATCCGTGATGAAGTCGCGGAACATCATGTCGTAGAAGATCGCGTCGGGATACTCCTGGGCCTTTCGCACATTGACGCCATGCATCAACACATCGCGAAGTCGGGGGATCCAGTCGGCGGCAACTTGGTGAGGATCGACGTGGTCGCTTCCTACGTTGCGGACGATCGTGGTGAGAGAGGCATAGGAGGTCATCGACTTCACCGGATCGCGGTGGGTGAACACAATGCGCGCATCGGGGTAGGTGGCAAGGAGATGTTCAAGGCCCCAAAGGTGCGCCCCGGTTTTCAGCACCCATCGGTCCTGCATATTGAACGCCTGCATGTGTTGCAACTGCTTCAAATGAAAGTCGTAGACGTTCGACCAATCTGCGTCGCGGTCGGTCCAGGTCTGGTAACTCGAAACATTGAATTGGTTATGAAAGAGCGGGGTGCACATGGATTCACCCATGAGGGTGACGCATTCCTGTGTGAGTTCCGCACCGAGTGGGTGAATCGCTTTGAGCTGCTGTTCTTCGATCGGTGGCATGGTTGCAGCGCACATCGCAATTCGCGGATCGGTCGCAAAGGTTTCTGCTCGAGGCGGGGGAGACGGAAACATGCATTCCCAAGTGAGCGGCGCGCGGTTTGCCGGGTCCTGAGCGAGGATGTCGTGCAGGATCGTGGTGCCGGTGCGAGGCATGCCGATGATGAACACCGGCTTTTCGATTTTTTGTTTCGCGATTTCTGGATACGTCGCGCGATCTGCGGTGTAGTTCAATCGGTTGACGGTGTGCAGAAGCGCGCGCTCACTGGCGATGAATTCGCCAGTTGCATTGAGTTGCGCGTCGGCGTGCAACGAGTCCATGAATCGGCCAAGCCCTTCTAGGAAGAACTCGTTGCCATCGCCAAGGTCGGTGCGACCTTCGGCTCGGCGTGAGGACTCAGCAAGAATTGCGTCAACGTTGAGGTCGGTCATGGGCCGACCGTATCGCTCCAGAGTTGATGAGGCGTCAGATTCCGAGCGCCAGTAAACGGAAGCGGCACGGTGGATCCAGGAACCCGAGCCGCGGAATAGGCGGCACACAGAACTTCGAGTACACGACGACCAAAGCCTGCGTCGATTGGAGATGGTGAGCCATTCACGATGTCTTGCAGCATCTGCATCTGCGCGATGTACCCAAGTTGGTCGAGGTGAGGATCGACATCACTGAGTGTCGGAGCGAGTGCGATGGGATCACCGTTGTGCTCGATACTCGGCTGCGGCATCAACTCTGTGCGAACGACGCCGGTGCTGCTTGAAACCTGAATGTCCCAGACTGCATCGGGATTGGTCCAGTTCGTTTCGATGCGCGCCCGCAATCCGGAGGCGAAGGTGATGAAGACCTCGGCGTCGTCATCGACATGAATATCAGTACTTCGACTCAGAGTGGCTTCGACGGAAACCGGTGCATCGGCGCCAGCGAGAAGTAAAGCGAGAGCGACAGCATGCGAACCAAGATCAAAAAGAACGCCACCACCACGAGCAGGGTCGAGGAAGTCGCCCCACGTTGGGCGCGGTGAAAGTTGGCGGATTTCTATGAATTCGAGTTGTCCGATTTGGGACACCAATTGGTGCGTCGCAACGACTAGGGGAGAGAAGGCGAGGTTTTCGGCATACAGCAGTCGGCCGCCGGCATCGACAAGTTGGTCGGCCTCGCCCAACGTGGTGGCAAGGGGTTTCTCAACCATGACCACTACGCCGGCGCGAATCGCCTGCAGTGTGTCGTGTGCATGTCGATCCGGAGGAGTGCACACCACGACGGCATCGGCTCCGGCGGGGAGTTCGTCGAAGGTGACGACTGCGGCCCCAAACTGCGCAGCCCGCTCATTGGCACGCTCTGGTGTACGCGAAGCGAGGGCGTGTACACCGGTGCCGGTTGCGGCTGCAGCCATCGCATGGACGACTGACATCGTTCCGGCTCCGGCGAAGGCGAGTTTCACGAGAGCGACGGTAACGCGGCCCCGGCTCGCGAACTACCGTCGGAGTCCATGGGGAGCACTGGGGAACTTCAGGACATCGTTGTTGTCGATCTGTCCACGAATCTGAGCGGCGCCTACTGCGCAAAGTTGTTTGCCGATTCTGGAGCCACAGTGACCAGGGTCGAGTCGGCTGAAGGTGATCCCCAGCGACACGCGCAATGGTCGGGTGTGCCCACCGAAGGTGATGCTCCGCTTTTCCGCTACTTGCGTCATGGTCAGCGTTCGGTCACCGCGGTTGCCGGCGATCCGATCATCGATGAGCTTTGCGCTGCAGCGGATCTTGTGATCGTGAGCGGACCGCCTCCTGGTGCGTGGCCCGGCACGGTTGTCTTGGTCGCTACTCCCTACGGATTGAACGGGCCGTTCGCTGATCGGCCCGCAACCGAGTTCACACTCCAGGCCGACAGTGGCGCGGTGGCGATTCGCGGCGTTCGTGAGTTCCCGCCAATCCAAATGGGTGGGCGAATCGTCGAATGGGTTGGCGGTGCCTATGGCGCAGTGTCATCGCTCGCAGCTGTGCGTCGCGCTCGTGAAACCGGGGTCGGCGAACTCATCGACCTCTCCGTGTTCGAAGTAGCGAACATCACCGCAACGAACTACTCCGACCTTTTTAATTCTCTTGCCGGTCGCCCCGAACCTGATCCGACGATTCCGCCTCGCAATGTTGAGATTCCATCGATTGAGCCAACACTCGATGGTTGGGTTGGGTTCAACACAAACACTCGCGATCAATGGGAATCGTTCTGCATTCTGATCGAACGTCCGGATCTTCTCGAGACCGCAGAGTTCGCAGCACTCGCCACGCGCAATGAACGTGCCGACGAGTGGAACGCAATGGTGCGCGATTACACCACCAAACACACGACGGCAGAAATTGTTGAAGCCGCTGCATTGCTCCGAATTCCGGTGGCTCCAGTTGCCGACGGAAAGATCCTTCTGGAACTCGATCATCCTCAAGAACGCGGCGTGTTCCTACGCGATCCGCTCGACGAATTTTCGATGCCGCGTCGGCCGTATCTGATCGATGGTGTTGCCGGAGACGCACCGAGCCCAGCACCAGCGATTGGGGCCAACAATGGCGAGCCAATTCCGGTTCGAAGTGATCGACCTGTTGCTGACTTTGGTCCGGCGAAGCTTCCACTCGATGGCATCACCGTTCTTGATCTGACCGCGTGGTGGGCAGGCCCCTCGGGAGCGGGAATCCTCGCGACGCTTGGCGCAGAAGTCATTCACATCGAATCGACTCGCCGGATCGATGGCATGCGTACCGCAGGAGGGATGTTCTACAGCCGCCCCCAGTGGTGGGAGTACAGCGCCTTCTTCTTGTCGGCCAACACCAATAAGTACGACGTCACGCTCGATCTCGATCGTCCGGAAGGGCGAGCGCTCGCGCTTGAACTCGCGGCCAAGGCTGACATCGTCATTGAAAACTTCACTCCTCGCGTTGTTGAAGCGTTCAATTTGGATTGGGATGTCATCAAGAGCGTGAACCCGCGAGCAGTCATGGTGCGGATGCCAGCCTTCGGGCTCGATGGGCCATGGCGCGACCGGCCAGGTTTCGCGCAAACGATGGAACAGATCACGGGTTTGGCATGGATGACGGGCCATCCTGAAGATCAACCACGAATCCAACGCGGACCCTGCGATCCCAATGGTGGTCTGCACGCTGCATTCGGTGCATTGATTGGTTTGCAACATCGCGATCGAACGGGAGAGGGCTGCCTTATTGAGGCACCGATGTTCGAAGCGGCAATCAGTGTCGCCGCAGAACCCGTTATTGAATGGTCGGCACATGGACTTCGTGTCGAGCGAGAAGGCAATCGCAGTCCCTACGCCGCGCCGCAGAATCTGTACGCGTGTCAAGGCTTCGAACAGTGGCTCGCGGTTTCGTGTGCAACCGACGAGCAGTGGAAAGCACTCGCTCGTGTCATCGGTCATCCCGAGTTAGCGGAAGATCCTTCCCTCGCAACACTTGCCGATCGTCGTCGAGAGCATGATCGACTCGATGAACTCATCGGGGAGTGGGCAGCGCAACGGGAACTCGCAGATGCTGTCGAGACACTGATCGCATCGGGAGTACCGGCGGCCGAAACCCGAGATAACCGACGTTCGTCAGGTCATCCTCAGAATGAGTTCCGCAGCTACTGCGAAAACGTTGAGCATCCGGTTGTCGGTACACACCCGACGCCGACCCTTCCGTTCCGGTATGCGAGTGTTCCGCTCTGGGTGCGAAGCCCAGCGCCAACGCTGGGACAACACAACAAAGAGATCCTCGGCGAAATGCTCGGTCACTCCGACGAGGAACTCGCCGAACTTGAAGCAAAAGGCATCATTGGTGATTGGCCAATGGGTATCGACCGCTAACTATCGTCCACTACGTACGAAGTACTGAACATCGCTTGAGGAGAAATCGACATGACGGATCTGTTTGACAGCTACAAGGTGATCGATGTCGACACCCATCTCACCGAGCCGCCTGATACGTGGACTCGTTCATTCCCAGCGTCGCTCCACGACAAGGTTCCCCATATTGAGCGCGTCGATGGTGTCGATCAGTGGATGGTGAGTGGCGAACGAATCGGCGCTCCGGGCTACTACTCGATGGCCGGATTCGACGGCATCATGCCGATCAGTACGCCGAAGACCTTCGACGACATCAACCCGGCGATGTTCGACGCGAAAGCACGACTTGCCTTCCTTGATGAAGAAGGAGTCGACGCACAAATTCTCTATCCAAACGTGGGCGGATTCGGAAACGGCTACTTCCTTCGTCTGGGTGATCGTGAACTCGTCGCTCAATGCGTGCGGGCATACAACGATTTCCTCACCGATTGGTGCAGCGCAGATCCGTCGAGACTGATTCCGATCGCCGCAGTTCCGTTCTGGGATCTCGATCTTGCGATTAGCGAGATCGAACGTTGTCTCGAAATGGGCCACAAAGCGATCAACTTCTGCAATCAGCCTCAGGATTACGGCCAACCGCCGTTGGCCAGCACACACTGGGACCCGATTTGGAAGACCGTGCAAGACGCCGGTGTTCCCGTGAGTTTCCATGTTGGTGGCGGTTCAATGGGAACGCTGTTCGAAGACACCGCCAACATGGGTTGGATGACGAACTTCGCCAAGATTTCGTCGATGATCTTTATGGACAACATGCGCTGTATTGCCGATCTCATTTTTGGCGGCATGTGTCATCGGTTCCCCGAATTGAAGTTCGTCTCTGTTGAGTCCGGTGTTGGTTGGCTTCCGGGCGCGCTTGAAACGTTTGATTGGCAGTGGAATAACGGTGGCGTTCGTGACGAACATCCCGAATACGATCTCACCCCAAGCGAGTACTTCCGTCGTCAGCTCTACGGATGTTTCTGGTTTGAACAGAAGTCGGCCCTCGCCGCGATCGATGTTCTCCCCGACAACATCATGTTTGAGACCGACTACCCGCATCCGACCTGCATGCACCCTGGCCCGCGCACGGCTGCAACTCGTCCGCGTGAGTACGCGCAAGAACTTCTGGGTGGTCTTCCCGAAGACGTCATTCGGAAAGTGCTGTACGAGAATGCTGCGAAGGTCTACGGCATCTGATGGCTGATTCGGTGACTCCACCCGAATTTGGTTCAGCGTTCATCGTCTCTGAAGTTCGCGGCCGAACCCTTCATTTGCGTATTGATCGCATCGAGCGCCGTAACGCGTTCACCCAAGACATGTACCGCGCGCTAAAGCGGGCTGCGATTTGGGCCGATGGTCAACCCGAACTCGACTCGGTGTGTCTGACCGGTACCGACAAGTGGTTTGCTGCTGGTGGCGATATGGCTGGCAAGTCCGAAGATCCGGAAGGTCTTGCGAACGAGTGGGATGCCACCGACAACTTTCCGTTTCGTCACATCGAACGGTGTCGCAAGATTTGGGTGGCTCGAATCAATGGCTTGTGCCATGCCGGTGGTCTTGATCTCGCGTTGCATTGCGATGTCGTGATCGCTTCCGCCGATGCCCGATTCCGTATTCCCGAGTTGCTTCGGGGGATTCCCGACCCGTTCATGTCGGCCCGAATCGCTGAAGCAATTGGTATTGCGAAGGCGCGCTACCTCTTTTTCACCGCCGCGGAGATTTCGGCGACCGAGGCCGATGCGATGGGACTCATCGGAAAGGTTGTTCCCCACGACCAGCTCGAGACCGAGACCAATTGGGTGCTTGAACAGATTTCGCTTACCGGCCCCGAAGCCCGGGCAGCAATTAAGCGCGACCTCAATGCCCGTTTGCCCATGTCGGACACCGGACTTTTCCATCGCACGATGATGAGCCCCGAAATGGTCGAAGGAATGCGGGCATTCGTGGAAAAGCGCCCTGTCGATTGGCCGAGGGGCTGACCGAAAGCAGCCCTTCTGCGCCGGTACTGTGGGGCTTCGCATGAAGAAGCTGATTCAGTTCGGGGCCGCAATTTTGAGCGGTGGTGTCATCGTCGCCGTGGCGATGGCAATTCTTATTCCCTCAGTCGCTCGGGTCGCTTCTGCTGTCGAGGGTGGCGATGGCGCCATCGACGTTTCTCAGTTTCAGGATTACGCCGTCCGCTCGCAGGTCTTTGCTGCCGATGGCTCGTTGATCGCAACGTTGCATGGCGCAGAAAATCGCGACCCTGTTCCGTTGGCTGCAATGCCTGACACCATTAAGAACGCCGTGCTTTCAGTCGAAGATGCACAGTTCTATGAACACATCGGCATCAATCTGCGTGGCTTGGTTCGCGCTCTTGTGCAGAACGTTCAGTCGGGCCAGGTTGAACAGGGCGGTTCCACAATTACGCAGCAGCTCGTGAAAAAGGCGCTGCTGAGCGACGAGCGAGTGCTCAATCGCAAGACCAAAGAAGCTGCTCTCGCTATTCGTCTCGAAGGTCAGTTGACCAAAGACGAAATTCTTGAGCTGTACCTCAACACCATCTATTTCGGAAATGGTGCCTATGGCGTGCAGGCCGCTGCTGAAACCTATTGGGGCAAACCAGTCGCCGAACTGAATTGGGTCGATAGCGCGTTGTTGGCTTCGATGATTTCGAATCCCGTCGAGAACGATCCGATCCTTCACCCAAAGAAGGCCAAGGAAGAGCGAAAGCTCGCGCTTGATCGAATGGTGGCAAATGGCGTCATCACTCGTGCGCAAGCAATTGAGTTCGACGCACTACCGCTTCCGGTCGGCCGCTGTACGGGTGTCGTTGCCGGTTTCCGCCCTGCCGACTGTGGCGCGATCAACCAGCCGCCAGAAGAGAGCTACTTCGTTGAAGAGGTGAAGCAGCAACTGCTTGCCGATACTCGTCTGGGTGCAACGTACGAAGAGCGGTACGCGCAGGTCTTTGGCGGCGGTCTACAAATTCACACCACGCTCGATCCCATTGCCCAAAACGCGGCGCAAGAGGCACACGACAACACGTTCCCGTCGAACGTTCGCGCCGAAGCCGATTCAAAGGGAATCACGACCGCGATGGTTTCGGTCGATAACGCGACAGGAGCGGTGCGAGCACTTGTCGGCGGACCAGGATTTGCCGATTACAAGTACGACATCGCAACTCATGAACCAGGACGCCAAACCGGTTCAACGTTTAAGACGTTCGTGATTCTGACTGCCCTTGAACAAGGTGTACTGCCCGACGACACCGTTGGTGGCGGCGGTTCGTGGCCGAATCCCGGAAGTTCTCCGAATCCGTATGTGATCACTGGCGGCGGAGGAACGCTCACTGGTGTCACTGCAGCATCATCGAATGGTGCGTTCGTTCGTCTCGGTCAGACCGTGGGTCTCGAAAACGTGATGTACACCGCGCAGCGTCTCGGAGTCAGTAGCCAGTTCGATCCGCGTGCGAAATCGATGCCGCTTGGCGTGTTCGATGTAACGCCACTCGAAATGGCATCGGCGTACTCTGCAATTCCTAATGGCGGAGTTCGTGAGCCTTCGTATTTCATTGATCGCGTCGAAGACCGCACGGGCAAAGTCCTGATCCAACACCAGGCCAACCCAACCCGTGGCGTGAGTTGGCAAAGCGCATGTCTTGCAACGCAGATTCTCGCCAACAACGTGCAGAACGGCACTGGTACGAATGCGCAGCTGAATGGTCAGTCGTCGGCCGGCAAGACCGGTACGACCGAGAGCAACTCGAACACGTGGTTTGTTGGGTTCACGCCGCAACTCACCACTGCAGTGTGGATGGGTATTCCCGCCGAAGGCACCAAGCCGATGGGAAATCTTGGCGGCCGTGAACAGTTCGGTGGCTTGTGGCCGGCAACGATCTGGCACAACTTCAATCAGGCCTATGTCGACCAAACCAATCAGAAGCGCGTGAACTGGCCAACCTGTGCAGCCCCCACTCGGGCAGGCAAGCCCGCTTCGGGTGCGAGCGACCCCTACGGCATTTTGAATGGCGCTGAGCCAACCGTCGTGGAATCGACCACAACCACGACGACGGCCAAGACCACCACCACGACTCGCCCCGGGACAACCACGACCCGACCCTCGTCCTCGAGTTCTTCGTCGTCATCTTCGTCAACGACCACGAGTTCGACCACAACACCACCGACGACCGCCAGCCCGAACTGATCGATGCGACAGCAGGGGCGCGTACGCGTAAGGCTGTCCCTATGACTGATCTCGAGCGGCTCCTCGACCTCCAAGCCAACGACACGGCCGCCGACCAGTTACGGCATCGTCGTAAAGCGTTACCTGAGCGCGCTGCACTAGTGGAGCTCGACCGAAAGGAAGCCGCACTGCGGGCGGAGGTCGCCGAACCGCAAGCCGAGCGCGACGGATTGGCCCGCGAGCAAAAACGTCTCGAAGACGAAATCGCGATGGTCGAGGGCAAGGCGGCGCATGTCGAGAAACAGTTGTACGACGGATCGATGACGTCACCGAAGGAAGCGCAGGCCTTGCAAGCCGATCTCGAATCGCTAAAGCGTCGTCAGGGTGCTCTTGAAGACGAAGTGATCGAACTCATGGAACGCATCGAACCACTCGACGAGCAGCTCGCAGCCTCGTTGGTGTCGTTCGCCGCAATCGACGCTGAGCGCGATGCATTGAAGTCATCTCTCGCGGCGGCCGAAGCAGTTGTTGATGAAGAACTCGAACAAACCACCGCAGCGCGACAAACACTCGTCGACGCAGTTCCTGCAACGTTGATTGCTGAATACGAACGAATTCGCGGGG
>JALQSZ010000489.1 GCA_023264135.1 Acidimicrobiales bacterium | reverse complement strand
ATGCGTTGGAATCACCACCGTTTCCAAGCCATAGATCTGCTGGAATTCGTAGGCTTCAGTATCGGCTGTACCCGTCATGCCAGCCAGCTTGCCGTACATGCGGAAGTAGTTCTGCAGGGTGACAGTAGCCAAGGTCTGGTTCTCGGCCTTAACCTCAACACCTTCCTTAGCTTCAATGGCCTGGTGAATACCCTCGTTGTAACGACGGCCAGCCAAGATACGGCCAGTGTGCTCATCCACGATGAGCACTTCACCGTTCATCACGACATAGTCCTTGTCGCGCTTGAACAGCGCGATGGCCTTGAGAGAGTTGTTGAGGAACGAAATCAGAGGAGTGTTTGCTGATTCGTAGAGGTTGTCGATACCGAGGTAGTCCTCAACCTTTTCAATACCGGGCTCAAGGACACCGACGGTGCGCTTCTTTTCGTCGACTTCGTAGTCGACGCCAGCTTCTAGTGTGGTGGCAATCTTGGCGAACTCGGTGAACCAGCGGTTGGCTTCACCTGAAGCTGGACCAGAAATAATCAGTGGCGTACGAGCCTCATCGATGAGGATCGAGTCGACCTCATCGACGATGGCGAAGAAGTGTCCGCGCTGTACCTTGTCAGCAGCGCTCCACGCCATGTTGTCGCGCAGGTAGTCAAAACCAAACTCGTTGTTCGTGCCGTAGGTGATGTCGGCTTGGTACTGCAGTCGACGCTCCTCAGGCGTTTGACCAGAGACTATGCATCCTGTCGTCATTCCGAGGGCTCGGAAGATGCGCCCCATGAGATCTGACTGATACGTCGCCAGATAGTCAT
>JALQSZ010000488.1 GCA_023264135.1 Acidimicrobiales bacterium | reverse complement strand
GATCCACCCTCCTGTTGTTGCTGCTGTTGCTGGTCTCTACGCTTTGCGTCCTCAGCGGGCGAATGTTGCGGTGTCGTGGGGTGGGATTCGTAAGCGGCGAGCTGAGCGGGGGTGATGACGGGAATGGCTTGAGTCACTGTCGCCTGCTCCATCACGATGGCTTTGACATCGTGTTCGGTTGCTGCAGAGACCCGACCACCGAGAACCCACGTGTCTTTGGAGCCCCCACCCTGCGAACTATTCACCACAAGCTCGCCCTCGGGAAGCGCCACTCGCGTGAGCCCACCGGGCAACACCCACACGTCACGGCCGTCATTAACCGCAAACGGTCTGAGGTCTGCGTGGCGGGGGCGCAATCCCTCATCCACCAGGGTGGGAATGGTCGAAAACGCGATCACGTCTTGGGCAATCCAGCCACGCGGGTCGCTTGAGAGAGTCTTCTTGAGTTCAGCGAGCTTCTTCTTGCTCGCCGCCGGTCCCACGACGAGCCCTTTTCCTCCGGACCCATCGACCGGTTTGACGACGAGTTCATCGAGGCGGTCGAGAACCTCTTCGAGTGACTCTGGGTCCTCCAGTCGCCAGGTGTCGACATTGGGGAGGAGTGGTTCTTCCGCGAGGTAGTAGCGAATCAGGTCGGGAACATAGGTGTAGACGAGCTTGTCATCGGCAACACCGTTACCCACCGCATTGGCAATGGTGACGTTGCCAAGCCTCGCAGCCAACATCAAACCCGGAGCACCCAGCAGTGAATCGACCCGGAACTCGAGCGGGTCGAGAAATTCGTCATCAACCCGTCGATAGATGACATC
>JALQSZ010000487.1 GCA_023264135.1 Acidimicrobiales bacterium | reverse complement strand
CGGAGCCGACGGACTGATAGTTCACGCGCACACCCTTGCTGGCCAGACCAGCAAACGCACGCTGATAGAAGGGGGCAGGGAAGCTGGCGCCGGCGCCGCTCAGAGCGCCCTGGGCCGAGGCGGCAGCGGCAACGCCCAGAGTGGAGAGGACGCCGATGCAGAGAGCCTTCTTCGCGAAGGACATTGGAAGCAACCGTTCAGGAGCTTCCAACGTCTAAACAGCGGCCATCCCGCGGAGGTTAGCGATTGGTTAAGGCCGCATGAATGTTTGGTTGTGAACAACAGGCCTGGGTGTGGTGAAGCACGCGAGCGGCACGGATTTCGGCAAAGCAGACAGGCGTAGGGTTGATCTGAGTTCTCATCAACGCGATGAACAATTCGCTCGCCAACCTGCATCCCAACCCTGGATGGACCACAAGCCCCGTGGGCAAGCACTGCATCCTGGAGCTCTACGGCTGCGATCCAGCCCGGCTCAACGACGAAGCCTTCCTACGCAGCACGATCACCCAGGCCGTGCATCTGGCCGGCGCCACGCTGCTGCACCTGATCAGCCATCGCTTTGACCCGCAGGGCGTCACGGGTCTGGCTCTGCTGGCTGAATCGCACCTCTCGATCCACACCTGGCCTGAATCCGGTTACGCCGCCGTGGATGTGTTCACCTGCGGTGATCACACCATGCCTGAACGCGCCTGCCTGGAGCTCGTGCAGTCCCTGCAGGCCGGCAGCCACAGCCTGCGCAGTTTCCTGCGGGAAACCCCGGCGGATCTCACAGAGAGCCCGCGCACGCCGGCGGATCAGACCGCCAGAAACAG
>JALQSZ010000486.1 GCA_023264135.1 Acidimicrobiales bacterium | reverse complement strand
TGGCTACCTTGCAGACCGCCAACATCGTTGGTACTGCTGGTACACCTCCAACTGGTTTGATTACCTATTTGACCGCTGGCGCGTATCTCGATTCTGAAGGCGCACCACGCGATGGTCGCCGTTCATGTATCGTTGAACCATTCACATCTGCAACTATCGTTGACAGTTTGAAAGGTTTGTTCGTACCTCAAGAAGCCATTGGCGAGCAATATCGCAAGGGCTTGATGGGTCGTGACTCTGGCGGTATGAACTGGAAACTTGACCAGAACGTGGTTGCTCAGACCTTTGGCGCTAACAGCACCACTACTGTGACCGCATCTGTTAACACTACTACTGCTTCTGGCTTCTTGACCTCTGGTTGGGCATCTTCTAGCACTATTACTGTTACAGCCGCCAACACAGGTACTTTGAACCTCAACGCTGGTGACACCTTCACCATCGCTGGTGTGTACGCTGTCAACCCACAAAACCGCCAAGCATACGGCTCAAACAAGTTGCGTAACTTCGTTGTTAAATCAACTGTTGCTATCGCTTCTGGTTCTTCTGCCTCTGTGGTTGTGTCGCCTGCTGTGATTACTGCTGGTCAGTTCCAGAACGTGTCTATTCCTAGCACTTCTAGTTCTGCCGCTGTGACTCAATTCAACAGCACAGGTACTGTGTCTCCACAGAACATCATCATGCACCGCAATGCATTTACATTGGCCATGGCCGATTTAGAGTTGCCAGAAGGTGTCCATTTTGCTGGTCGTGCAAGCGACAAAGAAATTGGTATGTCTTGCCGCGTTGTGAGGCAGTACACCATAAACAATGACAGTAT
>JALQSZ010000485.1 GCA_023264135.1 Acidimicrobiales bacterium | reverse complement strand
CCTGGGGAGATGGCCATGCCTGTGCGCCTCCTCAGTGCAGTCTATCGACACAACTGTTAGCGGTAAGTTTTTTAAGTGCCACAAAGGTGGCACTCGTTTCAGTACGGAGCGGGTCCAAGAAGGTCGGCGTCCCAGGCGGCTTTCAGCTCATCAACAGAGCTTGCGGCTGCAATTTCGGCTGCTGCAGTGGCATCGCGGAGAGCTTGCTTTTGCTCAGCGATGGGTGCGGTGTCCTTGCCCTGCTCCAGGGTGCGGACGAACTCCACATCCAGTTTTTCCAGCAGGGGCTGGCGAGCGGCGCGGATGTTGTCCTTGTGAATTTCCTTGGCCTTAGCCAGGTTGAGTCCGATTGGCATTGGATCAAGCCTCCTCGTAGGTCCAGGCGTTGCGGAAAGAACGGTCGTCGGGGATGTCGTTGACCGAGACGATCTGATAAGGCTTACCCTCGGGCACGTCCTTACGGGCGATCTCTTTGATGGTAAGGCCGCAATCAGGTGCTGGCACGATCACGGCAACGCCGCCATCGTCGTTGGGGTAGATGATGCGCTGGTCCATGGTTGGCTCCGGGTGTTAGGTGCCCAGGTGGGCGAGGAGTTGGGTGGTCATGGGGTTAGCGGAAGATGGCGACGTAGTTGTAAAGCGCGTCGTAAGCGCCGCCGTTGTAGGTATTTGAGTAGACGCGAACACCACTTGTTGTGATACTGACAGTTTTTCCGAAGCCGCCTGGGTCAAAACCCAGCATGTACGGAATTGGACCACCAGTAGTGCCATCCGCTTGAGTGCAACAAACCGTGTAATTTGCGTCCGCCAACGCATTAG
>JALQSZ010000484.1:245-827 GCA_023264135.1 Acidimicrobiales bacterium | reverse complement strand
GATGTGCATCGCCGTAGGCGTGACACAGATCAGCCCACTCAAGCGCGGCCTTCGCAGGGTCCATCACTTTGCGGGCGAGTTCCCATTGCGTACGAACTTGTTCGGGGTTCCAAAAGAAGAACGCGGAGGACACAACATCGGGAATGGTGTCGCCCAGCACGCCGCCGCGACCGAGTACGTAGAAATCGATGCCAGAAAACCCGAGTTCGGCGCCTCGGGCGTAGGTGGCGCCGTCGAGCATGAAGGCTCCGCCTAAATCGCCAATCGGCTTGGCGATGGCTTTGGCAGTTTCGGCCTGCGTCATGTGGTTGTCCCCTCTTGAGCCGCCGGAACTCCTTCCGACGGACCTGCGCACCCTACGCGCTTCGCAGCAAATGATCATCCCGATCGGGCTCGGTGTTACCGTTCTCCGGTCCACACAATGAGGGGGAACCATGGCCGACGAACAACCGCAGCGTGGCGTCAAGCAGCGCAACAAGATCGTGATGAGCCAGGAAGAAATCGACGAGTTCCTGTCTGGTCGCCGTTCGATGACGATGTCGACCATTAACCCCGACGGCAGCATTCACTCGATTGCCATGT
>JALQSZ010000484.1:0-235 GCA_023264135.1 Acidimicrobiales bacterium | reverse complement strand
GTACGGCTTCCTCGAAGGTTGCATCGGCATTGAGTCCAAGGCCAAGGCGCAGAAGGTCATGAACCTTCGTCGCAATCCCAACCTCACCGTGCTTGTTGAAGATGGCGAAACCTACGAAACCCTTCGTGGCGTCACACTCATCGGCAAGGCCGAGATCATCGATGACCCCGACCGCATGTTCGAACTCGGCATCCTCGACGACTCGAACAAATCCCGCGGGGTCATCATCAAGACC
>JALQSZ010000483.1 GCA_023264135.1 Acidimicrobiales bacterium | reverse complement strand
GAGCAGGAACTCCAAACGGGCTCGGATCTCACGCAAAATGGGAGTGGCGATGGATTCATCTCGCTCCGAAAGGGTCAGCGAGTTCATGAACTCGTGTGCTTCTAACAGGCTGAGGTCTGCCACGTCTGAAATGGAAAGCCCTCCCACTGTGACGGCCAAGATTTCAGGGCGGAGACGCTTCCCGTGACAGGATGTGCACTGCACTTCCCGCATGTAGTCGGCGAAGCGCTGTTTGCTCCACTCGCTATCTGTTTCCTGATACTTGCGCTCAATGTAGGGGATGACTCCCTCAAATCCAGAGGAGTACTTGACGTCCCGACCAAAGCGGTTGCGATAACGAACCACAAGCTCAAAGTTGTTTCCGTGCAACACGGCGTCCTGGATCGTCTCCGTCAGCTGAGACCACGGGGTATCGAGCGAAAAGTCCAACTCGTCTGCAAGACTGCGTAAAAGATTGCGGAAGTAGCCGTAAAGCCCCTTGCCTGACTGAGTCCAGGGCCGGATGGCACCCTGTTCGATGCTGAGCTCTGGGTCACCAATTACCATCATGGGATCGACGGCTTGGGTGAAACCCAATCCTGAGCAGGAGGGGCACGCTCCAAAGGGGGAATTAAAAGAAAAGGTGCGCGGTTCTACTTCAGTGAGCCCCACCGTGCAGCCACTCGGACAGCTGAGTTTCTCACTGTAGGTTTGCTCGGCATCGTCGTCGACGCCATGAACAATGACCACCCCATCCGAGAGCTTGAGTCCTGTCTCCAACGAGTCCGTGAGACGCCCGGCTATGTCGTCTCCAAGGACCAAACGGTCGACCACCACGTCGATATCGTGTTTC
>JALQSZ010000482.1 GCA_023264135.1 Acidimicrobiales bacterium | reverse complement strand
GGGGCTGAAGGTAGAGAACGTAGTTACCCACGATGAATCCCTGTATCGACCATCAGAGATTGAGCGGATCTCCCTGAACCCGCAGAGAGCTGAGGCGGAGCTCGGTTGGAAAGCTCACTACAACCTTGGCTCCATCGTTGAGGCCCTCCTTTTTGACGATGTTGGCCCGGCTCTTCACAGCACACCGCCCGCTTAACGACTGTGGGCGCCCACCAAGGCGGACGCCCACAGTGCTCAAAAGTTAACTACTTGAGGGTGACGGTTCCGCCAGCCTCTTCGAGAGCAGCCTTAGCCTTCTCGGCGGTCTCCTTGTTGGCTCCTTCGAGCACAACTCCGGGAGCACCGTCAACGAGTGCCTTTGCCTCACCAAGACCGAGGTTGGTGAGTGCACGCACCTCCTTGATGACCTGAATCTTCTTGTCGCCAGCAGCCTCGAGAACAACGTCAAATGCGTCCTTCTCTTCCGCGGCACCGCCAGCGTCGCCGCCTCCAGCAGGTGCAGCACCTGCGGCAGCAACGGCAACCGGAGCGGCAGCAGTAACTTCAAATACCTCTTCGAACTTCTTGACGAACTCACTGAGTTCGATAAGCGAAAGCTCCTTGAAGCCTTCAATGAGCTCATCAGTTGAGAGCTTGGCCATGATTTCTCCTTAGTTTTTCTTGGTCGAGTGTTTACCGCTGGGTCTATCCAGCGGACTCTTGCTTCTGGCGAAGGGCGTCGACGGTGCGAGCGGCCTGCGCCAAGGGGGCGTTGAACATATATGCAGCGCCAAACAGCGAAGCCTTGAAAGCTCCTGCGAGCTTCGCAAGCAGGACCTCTCTGGTTTCGAGGTTTGCC
>JALQSZ010000481.1 GCA_023264135.1 Acidimicrobiales bacterium | reverse complement strand
CCAGCACAACTGTTTATGGATACTTGCTAGGTCTTATTGAGATGCCTTGCTTTCTACCAAATAGAATTCATTAACAGATTTATCTGAGTTGGGTATTTTGTTCTTTAGCGTTCACTAAATCAAGCTGTTTTGCTTAATATTGAATCAATCGATCCTCACTTCTTTCGAAGTTCGTACAACAACTGTTTGGGTGTTGTATAGTCAAGCCTCACGAGCAATTAGTATTGGTCAGCTTCACATATCACTATGCTTCCACATCCAACCTATCAACGTCGTAGTCTTCAACGGCTCTTTAGAGGACATAAAGTCCTAGGGAAATCTTATCTTGAGGTAGGCTTCCCGCTTAGATGCTTTCAGCGGTTATCCCTTCCGAACATAGCTACCCGGCGATGCGACTGGCGTCACAACCGGTACACCAGAGGTTCGTCCACTCTGGTCCTCTCGTACTAGGGACAGATCCTCTCAATATTCCTACACCCACGGCAGATAGGGACCGAACTGTCTCACGACGTTCTAAACCCAGCTCGCGTACCTCTTTAAATGGCGAACAGCCATACCCTTGGGACCTGCTTCAGCCCCAGGATGAGATGAGCCGACATCGAGGTGCCAAACACCGCCGTCGATATGAACTCTTGGGCGGTATCAGCCTGTTATCCCCGGCGTACCTTTTATCCGTTGAGCGATGGCCCTTCCACACGGGACCACCGGATCACTATGACCGACTTTCGTCTCTGCTCGACTTGTCAGTCTCGCAGTCAGGCGGGCTTATGCCATTGCACTCGTCAGCTGATTTCCGACCAGCTTGAGCCCACCTTCGTACGCCTCCGTTACTCTTTGGGAG
>JALQSZ010000480.1 GCA_023264135.1 Acidimicrobiales bacterium | reverse complement strand
AGCAGTAGACTATGGTTATGCTGCTGAAAGTTGTTGCTTATGGGCTGCTATCGACCCTGAAGACAAAACCATTATTATATATAGAGAATTATACAAAAAAGGTTTAACAGGCGAAGCTCTAGGCGACATTATCACCGAAATGGAAGATAATGAAATAAAATCCATAACTGGTGTACTTGATACAGCAGCTTGGTCAAGGACTGGATATACTGGTCCTACTATTGGTGAAATCTTAGTTAATAAAGGACATAAACTAAGAAGAGCTGATAAGAATAGAATAGCAGGTAAAGCTCAAATACATGAGCATTTACGGATTAATACAGGTACTGGAAGACCTAGATTGCAGATATTTAATACATGTCCCAATCTAATTAAAGAACTTCAAAGTCTTCCGTTATCTAAGAGTAACCCTGAAGATGTGGATACTCATGCTGCTGACCATGCTTATGATGCTTTAAGGTATCTAATTATGAGTAGACCAAGAATGGACCATCCTCATGATAGGATGTTAAGAATAAAAGAAGATTTATATAAACCTGCTGACACAGGATTTGGTTATTAGTAGTCTAAAGGACTAAAATTATGGCAGAAGATAACACATTTTTAAGTGCTGATAATATTTACGAAGAAGTAGAAGGTGAGTCTGGAAAGAATTTAAACATACCAGAAGACCAACAAAGAAACTTAGTAGGTATTATTCAAGGTAGGTTTGCTCAAGCAGAAGATGCTAGAGAAACTGATGAACGAAGATGGTTACGTGCATACGAAAACTATAGAGGTTTATATAACAAGTCAATAAAATTTAGAGATTCTGAAAAGTCTCGGGTATTTGTAAAAGTTACCAAGA
>JALQSZ010000047.1 GCA_023264135.1 Acidimicrobiales bacterium | reverse complement strand
CGGACATTCAGCACCGAGCAAGTCAACCACTCCTGAGAGCCAGCGCTGACATCGCCTTCGAATGCGGTCGAATCCCGCGTCGACGGAACTCAGGAAGAACGAGCCGGGCCGAGGAACACCGCAACGGGGTCACCTTTGCGTCGCAGGGATTCAACGCGGTCCACAAGGTCAGGATCAACTCCCGGAACGGTCTTTCCTTCGGCATCGACGCCACCGGAACCGTTCGTGAGTGCCTCAGCCAAATCGAGTCGACCCGCAGCGATGAACTGGTCCTGGAGTGCTGCTTGGTCAATGAAGAACTGCGCTCGTTGTTCCTTCGTGAGTGGGTCCCAGCCCGCGAGAAATGTCATCGACGGATCTGACGCAAAGAGCGTGATTGCATCGGCGCTCACGATCCAAAGAGTCGCAACCGGCGTCCGGCTCGACTCGGAACGTTCGGGGCCAAGATGACTCACCATGTTCGATTCGGCAACGACGTCGATTCCGGCTCGCTCGAGTTGGAGGCGGATCGCATCTCCGTAATCGCCCCGAACCGAACCAGTGGTCACGACCAGCAGTGGGCCCGATCCTTTGAGTGCAGCGAGCAGTGGATCAAGGAACCCATTGAGAACGATGCCTGTCGATGGGCTGGGCGGCGGCGTTGATGCTGCTGCGTCGACGACGGGCCCAATTGCGAGCAGTGCGACGATTGCCATAACCGTGGCAAGGGTTCCCGTTGCGACGCGATCAGACGTGGTCGATCGAACAAACGTTGCGAGCGCTGACCACACCGCCCACAAAATCGAGAGCCACCACAAACACGCGAGGATCCACCACCAACGAACAACCCAGTCGAAGACGGGTCCGATCACTCGGGAAGTAGCGATCACGCCCCCGAGCGTCGTTGCAATCACCACAAGTTGAAAGTGAACGGCGCGAACTGTGCGTAAACGGATTGCCAACCACATTGAAACGGCCATTGCTCCGATGGGCAGCAAAAGTGCAGCGAGCCCAGAGCCAAGAAGTGCTCCGTCGAGCCCTGCCTTCTCGTCGAGTCCCAGCCACGGTGCAGATGGAACGTGCAATTGATTCGCTGCGGTATGCAGGGCCGTGCTGAACCCTGCCGGCTGATCGCCGGGGGAGAGGAAGTACTGCGTGATCGCGCCGAGATTGCCGGTTCCGGCGACCTGATCAACGACAACTGGAAGCCAACACGGGACCAACACTGCAATCGAGACTCCAACAACCCACCATCGCCCGTTTTGAGATGTGGGCAGCAGCTCCGACCACGCGCGTCGTCGCCACGTGATTGCCACGACTGCGATCCCGAGCATGACGATCATCGGCAGATAACCGATGTGACTTTGAAGTTCGAAGGAGGCGACAAAGACAAGCGGTGGCCACATCCAGTAGTCGCCTTCGATGACTGACCACACAAGAAAAACGAGGAGCGCGAGTGGGAGCAACGTAATGAAGGGATTCCACGGGTCACGAAGCATTGCTGGACCCATTGCGTGCAAGAGGATCGCGGTCATGCCCATGGTGAGCGCAACGAGCGGAAGGCGACCGCGACGCCATGCAATCGCGCTAAGCGCTGCAACTGAGAGCGCATTCAGTGTCGCTGTTGCAGCAAGCACCGCCTCGGGTTTGTCGCCGAAGAGGTGGTAGGGGATAGCAAGGAGCCAATAGAGAAGTGGGCCTGGGTGATTCCATCCAAAGCGTGAATAGGGGCCAATCAGCGGGGTGTGTCGGCCGACGTCTTCGACGCGCAGGGTGAGCACCGCCCAATCGCCACTCGGACGCCACACAAGATCAAGCGCAGCCCGACCGGCATCAACGATGGGCCAGACAACGATCGCCGTGAGGATGACGGCAACAACGATGCATGCGATCGACCACGGCGATCTCCACGTCGATGCTGAAGGCGAATGCGACTCCTCGTCGAGTTCAGTGGGGTGAGCAGTAGAAACGGTCACGATGGAGAAACGGTAGTGGTGGTCGAATGCGGTTGGGATGGCACTGCTCCTGCTCCCCGCAGGAGCAGTTCGACCGTATCGATATCCGGAGTTGCGGCGGCGAGTTGGCTTCCTTCAATGAACAGAGTTCGTTGGAGAACGTCAGAAAACTGCATGGGGTCAAGATTTCTCGATAACTCGCCACGTTCGATTGCTTGTCTGACTGCCTCGGTGAACATCGGGCGTGGATCGAAGTCGATGAGATCGATACGAGGGAGTGCGGTGTGACCGCCCAGGAGAAGCATCATGTTTTGTGCGATCGCAGGATTCCGACTGAGCTCGTCGCGATTGATGTCGATGAGGAGGCGAAGTCGTTCGAGTCCAAGAACTTCGGACTCGAGCTGTTGGTATCGCTCAAAGGAATTGATAAAGAGCAAACACAAGGCGATACCCGGTCGTGACCCAAACAGCTGAAGCAAAGTGAGTTCGGAATAGCCGGTTACGACTGCGATTTCCGACATCGAAAGTTCGCCGAAACTCACTCGAGCGAGGAGTCGTCGGATCGCAATGGTGATATCCCGCATCGTGCCGCTCGCGATCGGAGGGCTGAACTGAATGCTCCGCGTTTCGTGATCGCGAAGTTTTGTAGAAAGCCCGATTGCTGGCCAACTATTCAACGAATCAACAATTTCGAACAGGTCGCGATCATCGTCGGGTCGACGCGTGATCATCGGAAGCAGCATCGTGATCGTCCAGCCGTAAAGCTCAAGCGGAAAATCATCAGGGTCGAGTCGATATCGACTTGCGAGTCCTTCAAGCAGCACCGAAAAGATGAGCTGCATATTGCGTTCGGTGAACGGTTCACGAAGTTCGCGTCCCCAACTATTGAGACTTACGGCAAACGATGCGTATTGCAGGGCGTCCGATCGTCGATAGAGCTCTCGGAGTGGAGCGGAAACACTCGGATCATCAGCTTTGGAGAGAAAGCCAAGACGGACTCCGAGCGTTGGGTCGCGAATCGCTGCCTTGAGATGGAACGAACAGATCTCAACAATGAGACCAGGTACGTCGGTGACCGCAGCAGTAGGAGTGTTGTCCTCTGGGGATTCGGCAACGATGCGCGGGTAATTCGTTGCGTCCAATTCAATGAGAAATGCCACCAGGTCGGCGACGTACTCGGCTGTCGACGGCCAATAGGAGTAGAACGTCGACCGAGTCACATGGGCTGCTTCCGCAACTCGGGCGACGCTGAAACCGCTGAAGAGTGTTGCGGGGTCTTGGCCCACCCAGAGGCCAATTCCCGCCTCGAGGATCCGCTGCCGAGTCCCTGTCGCGCCTTCTGTCGCTGCCGTCATCTCCAACCCTCCCGCTAGACACAAATGTCTAGAACCTCAGACATTACTGATCATTGACGTCCATTTGACGAACGGGCAACCTTGAAACGTTCATATTCTCCATCTGGGTGACCCAGCGAGAATCCCGATTTCAATGTTGGTGGGTCAGGGTGGAAGAAGCTTCCAAGCCGAGAGCGAGTGCTTCCGAACAGCACTCTGATCTCGGTCTTTCCCTTGCTCGTTCAAGTGCAGTCGGTGGTGCTGACGGATTGCATGCCTGGGCTCAAGAAAAGAGCGCAGAGCTTGGTGCGAAGAATTACACCGCCGGCGATCCTGGCCCCTATGCCCTCATGGGCCTCAGTGCGTTTTGGATGGGGGATTTCGCTGCGGTCGACGAAGTACTGGCGATCGCAGCCGATCTCGCCGGAGATGGTCCGTGGCCCGACGATGTCGCCGCACGAGTCGTGCTCCAGAGATCTCTTGCTGGCGTGGTGTCATCGCTGCGCGGTCTCACCGATCACGCAGAACTGCAGTTTGCCGAAGCGCTCGGACCTGAAGGAGGAACCGAGGTCACCGCGGCTCGTGTGATCGCCTTTTCGATGCGAGCGGCACTCGCCAGTGAAGGAAAACCTGAACGAGCTCTTGAAGACGTCGCCCATGCCCGTCGACTCGCACGTGAAATCGACATTCCGGAGTTATCGGCAATCACTGCGATCGGTGAAGGCTGGGCATTCAGCGAATTGGGAAATCTTGAAGACGCTGCGTCGATCCTTCTCATTGCGTCATCGGAATTGTCGGGAGACCTCGAACGATCAGTTGCGCAACTTCGACTCGCAGAAGTCCAACTTCGTATGGGAAATCGTGCCGCTGCTCGAGCAACGGTCGACGCTGCCCGAGAAACCTTCGTGAATGCCGAAGCGCGTTACTGGGCGGCCCGAGCTGTGCTTCTCACTGGTGCTATCGACCGTGATCGTGGCGGAAGATGGCTCAAACTCGCTCGAGACCTTTCACTACCTGATCTCGCCTATGAGCGACTCTTTCTTCCCGAAGGAACGTTGCGAATCGACCTCACTGCCCAAACTCCAGTGCGCCGAGACGGAGAGTCGGTCGCGTTTCTTACACGACATGCCGAGACCGCAGTTCGGTTGTTAGCTGCCTCTGGTCAATCCGGGCTGAGTTCGAAGGAACTCAGTGAAATTTTCTGGCCAGGGATTTCTGCCGAACGCCAAAGTGCACGACTTCGAACACTCCTGTGGCAAGCCCGAAACTCACTCGGTGCCGATGCATGGCGAGTTCAGCGGAAGCGAGACATCGTGGTCTTCGATGCAACGGGCGTCGAACTCGTCGGAACGATTACAACCGCTGAGATCGTTGACGAGTTTCAGTCTCGTAAATTGCCGCCCCGTTAATGCGAAATGCGAACGCGAACCCGATCACACGTCGTCGGGGTCGTACTCGCCACGTTCGTATCGGCGTCGTCGATTGATCTGGGCGGCGAATGCAACAACGCAAATGACGGCAAGGATGGCGAAGATCGCGACAAGGATCATGTCGTCAGCCTAGGCCGTTGTTGGGCGGTGTCGTGATCATGGTCGCAGCGAACGCCCAATGATTTCCTTCATGATTTCCGTGGTTCCGCCGTAGATCGTCTGGATACGAGTATCGAGATAGGCGCGCGCGATGGGGTACTCGAGCATGTAGCCGTAGCCGCCATGAAGTTGTACGCAGGAATCCACTACTCGCTTCTGCAGTTCCGTGGTCCACCATTTCGCCATTGCGGCTTCCTCAACCGTGAGCTCGTTCGCGTTGAGCGCTTCGATGCAGCGGTCGAGGAAGACTTCAGCGATTTCGATTTCCGTTGCGCATTCAGCGAGAACAAATCGCGAGTTTTGGAATGCAGCAACAGGTTGACCGAACGCCGTGCGTTCGTGTGTGTACTCGAGGGTCCAGCGCAATGCTTGCCGGGCTGCGGCAACGGCGCCCACGGCAATGGAGAGTCGTTCCTGAGGCAGGTTTTCTACGAGGTGCAGGAATCCCATTCCTTCGCCGCCTAGAAGGTTGGCTGTTGGCACGCGGGCATCGGTGAAGAAGAGTTCCGCGGTGTCCTGTGCGTGGAGACCGACCTTCTCAAGATTCCGGCCGCGTTCAAAACCAGGAGTTCCGCGTTCAATCACAAGAAGGCTCATGCCTTTGTGTCGTTCCTTCGGATCAGTCTTCACTGCGACGATCACGAGGTCAGCGTTGATGCCGTTCGTTATGAATGTCTTGGCGCCGTTCACGACGTAGTCATCACCGTCGCGAAGCGCAGAGGTCGACATCGATGCGAGATCAGAACCGATGCCGGGCTCGGTCATGGCGATTGCGGTGATGAGTTCGCCCGAGCAGATCCCTGGCAGCCAACGCTGCTTCTGCTCTTCCGTCGCGAGTGAAAGGAAATAGGGCAGACAGACATCGTTGTGGAGCGTGATCCCAATTCCGGCCGGTGCAGAGCCGGAGTAGGCAAATTCTTCGTTGATGATGGTGTTGTAACGAAAATCTTCGACGCCACCTCCACCGAATTCTTCAGGTGCATCGATTCCGAGAAAGCCAGCGGCCCCGGCTGCGGTGAACAATTCTCGATCGACGATGCCCTCGCGATCCCAACGCTCAAAGTTGGGGGTCACTTCGCGATCGATAAATGTGCGGACCGATTGGCGAAAGAGTTCGTGGTCTTCGGTGAAAATGGTTCTGCGCATGGGCTGATCGTAGGGCGGGGAATGCCTGCGAGTCTCGGTCTGCGGGCATGGGACGAGAACAGTCATCCGCGAGTGGGCGACTTGCGTCGGTCACGATTCTGGGATGCATTGGCAAACGTGGGTGGAACGAGTTGGCGAGACGATCGATGTGATCGGTGTTGCCGTGATGGTTATTGGACTAGTTCTCGCACTGAGCGCGTATTTGTGGAGAGTCGTCCACGGTGATCGGTCGCTGAATTCCTACAGACAAGTGCGGCAGGGAACCGGTCGTTCGATCCTGCTGGGTCTGGAATTCCTTGTGGCGGGCGACATCATCCGAACCGTTGCGGTGAGTCCGACCTTTACCCAGATCGGAATCCTCGCCGGCATCGTGTTGATCCGCTCATTCCTCTCGTTCACCCTTGAACTTGAGGTCGATGGTCGATGGCCTTGGCAGCGCGGTGCAGTGACCGAAACAAACCAGACCGACTAACAATCGTTGGTGTCGGTCAGGCCAGTACGACGGTCTGCAGGTGTAGGGTGATTGAAGAACACGGGAGTCCGGGAGGCCGGGCTGAGAGGGAAGAGCCAATCTCTTCCGACCGTTGCACCTGATCCGGGTCATGCCGGCGAAGGAAGTTTTCGGTTCACACTTGGTTTGTGCTCGTTCGTGTCGTCCCTTTGTAGGTGTCCGGCATGTCAAAACCAACAGAGAGTTCCTCTCGGTCAGCAATCGTGGTGATGGGTGGTGTCGCTCCCGATATCGGTCTGGCCGCTGCGCTCGAACGCGATGAGGTGCTCGTGGTTGCTGCCGACTCGGGAGCCGTGCACGCGCTCTCAGCGGGACTCGCAATTGATTTCGCGGTGGGAGATTTCGATTCCATTCCGCCGGAGGTACTGCAAAAGCTTGAAAACTCGGGAGTGCGAGTCGAGCGTCATCCCGTAGCAAAAGACGCCACGGACCTCGAGCTTGCTCTCGATGTTGCCATTCGTGAAGGTGCCGATGCCATCACGGTGGTGGGTGGGCACGGCGGTCGCGTCGACCAATCGTTCGCCAACGCATTCGTCATCGCTTCACCCGCCTACGCGCATATCTCGATGCACGCGATCCTCGATTCTGCGCTCGTATCGGTTGTGCACGGTGGCGGGGGAGTCACATTCGTCGGCGCGCCGGGCGATGTGATCACCCTCCTTCCGATGCATGGCGACGCTAAAGGTGTCTCAACAACGGGACTTGAGTACCCGCTGCGCGCCGAGACACTTCCCGCCGGCACAACCCGCGGGGTTAGCAACGTACTTATCGACCACGAGGCAACTGTCTCAATCGAGAGCGGCACTCTGCTGGTCGTGCGTCCTGGACCTGAACTGTTGTCAAGAGAAAATGGAGCAATCGAATGAAAAAGGCTGTGCTCGCCATTGTTGTTTCGATGGTCGTTCTTGCTGCTGCGTGTGGATCATCGGGATCAGCGAAGTCCACGCAAGTAACGGTGGCGCCGGTGCTCGTGAACGGAAATCTGCCGCACTTCGATGAGCCCGTCACGTTGCGAGTGATGACACACGATTCTTTCGCAGTCACTCAATCGGTTCTTGATGAGTTTCAAACAGCCACAAATGTCACTGTTGAACTCGTCCCGTCTGGCGATGCCGCGGCAATGACCAACGCTGCAATTCTCACCGCTGGCAACCCAGTCGCCGACGTCATTTTCGGCTTCGACGAAAACCTCTTGGGATCCGTCCTTTCGAACAATCTGCTCACCGCGTATTCACCACAGCGACTGAGCAACGTCGACGGCGCGTTCAAAATTGATTCGACTGGATTTGCAACTCCTATCGATCATGGCGACGTGTGTGTGAACTTTGATCGCACGGCGTTCTCGAAATCCGGAGTCTCAATTCCGACGACATTCGATGGACTTGCGAGCGCGAGCGTGAAAGGTGATCTCGTTGTTGAAGATCCATCGACTTCAACGCCTGGTCTTGCATTCATGCTTGCAACCATCGCGAAGTTCGGTGGCGGAGATGACACGTCGGCGAATGCACCGTGGCTCTCGTACTGGAAGCAACTCAAGTCGAACGGAGTCAGCATCGTCGATAGCTGGGAAACTGCCTATTACGGAAGCTTCTCCGGTGGAAGTGGCAAGGGTTCGCATCCACTCGTCGTGAGTTATGCATCGAGTCCTCCCGCAGAGGTTGAAGACACGTCACTTGCGGTTGATCAGTCGCCAACAGGAGTTGTGACATCGACCTGTTATCGACAGACCGAATTTGCCGGAGTCCTTCGAGGATCCTCGAACACGAAGGCAGCTGCAGCATTCCTTGAATTCATGTTGGGGAGTTCGTTTCAAGCCGATGTCCCGGGTCAGATGTACGTCTACCCAGTCGTGACGGGGACTCCGCTTCCTGACACGTTTGCGAAGTACACAGCTCCGGTTTCAACGCCGCTGAGTCTCCCGTACGCGGATGTGGCGGCGAATCGTGATCGGTGGATCGCGCAGTGGTCGGCACTCTTCCGCTGAACCCGACTGCTTCGGGTCGACCGCGTCGCAGTACGCGTCGGGTGGGGTGGCGGCTGATTGCTGCCGCCCCACCACTGGTGTTCCTTAGTGTGTTCTTCGTCTGGCCAGTTGGAGCAATTTTGCTGCGCGGCCTTCGTCCCAACGGGCAGTGGAACCTCAGCGTCTTTGGTGACGTTCTGAGCGATTCAACAATGCAGCGGGTCTTGTGGTTCACGCTTTGGGAATCAGTCGCATCGACGGTGTTGTGTGTCGTTATTGCTCTACCCGCCGCCGCAATGTTTGCCCGATTCCGCTTTCGCGGAAAGAAGCTGCTTTGGTCGGCGCTACTGGTTCCCTTTGTCTTGCCAACAGTGGTTGTGGCGGTCTCGATGTTGGGCGTCATCGGAGGAGGTGGACTGCTCGGGTTGAACCTCAACGGATCGGTCTGGGCGATCCTCATTGCTCACGTCTTTTTCAATTACGCCGTTGTTGTCCGAACCGTGGGGGCGACATGGTCGACGATTGATCCACGACTTGAAGAGTCGGCGCGGACGTTAGGTGCCGCTCCTTGGAGAGTCTTTGTTGACGTGACGTGGCCGTTGATTCGCTCTTCCGTTGCCGCTGCTGCATCAAGCGTGTTCCTGTTCAGCTTCACGTCCTTCGGAATTGTCCTCATTCTCGGCGGATTGCGTCACCGCACGCTTGAAGTCGAGATCTACGACCAGACCGCGAAATTCCTCCATCTCGATATCGCAGCGGTCTTAGCAATCGTTCAACTCGTCGTCGTCGTGGGGATCCTTGTGTGGTTCGGGCGTTCGCAACGGCGCAGGGCAGTGGTGCTCGACCAGCGTTCAGCTTCCGAAACTGAGCGTGCACCATCAACAGCGAAACAGCGAGTCTTCATCGCGTCGAATCTCACCTTCATGGCGGTGCTGTTTGGTGTACCGCTTTCGGTCTTGGTCATTCGATCGCTGTCGACACCGGATGGCTGGGGAGTTGGCTTTTATCAAGCACTGACAAA
>JALQSZ010000479.1 GCA_023264135.1 Acidimicrobiales bacterium | reverse complement strand
TGACGGTCTGTCTATGGCCGCCCTGCAAACCGCCAACATCGTTGGTACTGCTGGTACGCCTCCGACTGGCCTGATTACTTACCTGACTGCTGGTGCTTACCTGGACGCTGAAGGCGCTCCGCGTGATGGCCGCCGTAGCTGTATCGTTGAACCGTTTACCGGCGCTACGATTGTTGACAGCCTGAAGGGTCTGTTCGTTCCTTCGGACCGTATCGGTATGCAATACGAAAAGGGTCTGATGGGCCGTGACTCGGCTGGTATGAACTGGAAGATGGACCAGAACGTTGTTTCGCAAACGTTTGGTTCGTATGCTGGTACTGCTACCATCAACACCTCGACTGATACTGGCATCCTGACTTCGGGTTGGGCACAGACTTCGACTCTGACTCTGAGCAAATCGGGTACGTTTACTCCTAACGTTGGTGACACCTTCACCATCGCTGGCGTGTACGCTGTCAACCCGCAAAACCGTCAACCGTATGGCTCGAACAAGCTGCGTAACTTCGTTGTTACCGCTATTTCGGGTAACTCGGTTACTGTTTCTCCGGCTGTTATCTCGGCTGGTCAGTTCCAGAACGTGTCGATTTCTTCGCCTGGCGCTTCGGCTGTCACCCCGTTCAACCAAACTGGTGTTGTATCGCCTCAGAACATCCTGATGCACCGCAATGCCTTCACGGTTGCTATGGCTGACCTTGAACTGCCTGAAGGTGTTCACTTTGCTGGCCGCGCTGCCGACAAGGACCTGGGCCTGTCGATTCGTGTTGTTCGTCAATACACGATTAACAACGACTCGATTCCGACCCGTTTGGATGTTCTTTACGGTTGGGCTCCGCTGTATCCTGAACTTG
>JALQSZ010000478.1:611-853 GCA_023264135.1 Acidimicrobiales bacterium | reverse complement strand
GTCAAGTTGATTTGTCTTAAAAATATAAATCACACTTGCGTGGTTGCTTGCCTGTATACAGGTGAAGTAGGTTTGCAACTTGGCCAGAAAAAAGTTTCAAGCTTCAAGCGCCAAGCTTCAAGCAACAAGCGCTTGACAAGATTATTATCCTGTAGTATATAGGACATGCTGGCGTGCGGGGTGATCACAGAAAAAGCAGGTGGCCGTGGCCAGCAAAACAGAAAGGAAAAAATGATTATAAC
>JALQSZ010000478.1:0-601 GCA_023264135.1 Acidimicrobiales bacterium | reverse complement strand
AAGCAGCGAGCGTCAAGCAACAAGCTACTTGACAATATAGGATTTTATGGTAAAAGTAATTAATGGTAAGCGGGGTGATCACAGCAAAAGCAAGTGGCCGTAACCAGAAAAAGACCCAGCGGGTGATCCTTGAGATCCGAAGTTTTGTTCATAAGCGCGTTTGCCAGAACAGCACGCTGGGCACAACAGAAAGGAAAATATGATTATAACACAAAAAATGTACAACGATTATTTAGACAGTATGAAAGACGATGACTGGAAAAGAATCAGAGCTTCCATTGAAGAGAGATATCCAGAAACAATTACTTGGCCTGAAAAAATGTTTAGGATGTATTGCAGCGCCGTGGTAAGATCTGGCTTCAGAAAGGAAGGATTAAATTAATGACACAATATGAAAAAGATATACTCTGGGCGTCCACCCAGTTCCTGTACGATGACCTGCCTGACAATTGGAAAGACTGGTCTCAAAAAGAATTATACAGCTTCGTAGAGCAGCACGCTTGGGAGCCGTTTCAATACTGGTCAGGATCAAAACTATGGACACATATAATTGATCTGGCAGAATCGATGAGAAAGCATGCGGAAAAAAATTAACCATAAT
>JALQSZ010000477.1 GCA_023264135.1 Acidimicrobiales bacterium | reverse complement strand
TGAACCTTTAAAACAATTCTATTTGTTGGAATTTCTTCTTTGTATACAACATAAGGTGCCGCATCGTCGATGTAATATCTTCCGTTTAGCGTTTCGTTTGCAATACCTCGTTCTATACCATTTTCTGTTCTGTAAGAAGTCCAATATTTAAAAGGATCTTTCTTGTCTGACATATAGTATCTTGGTCTTTGTGCAAGACTTATTGTGTCATGATGGGAATATTTGTTTTCAAAATATCTTAATTTATTAATCCCGGATCTTGGCCTAAACCTACCAAAACAATCTTCCAAGGAATATAGCATCTTTTCTTTTTCTTTAGAAGAAATGAAAGCTATTGGAACATCCTGATCATCTAGCCCACCATCCACAATTACATCCGCATCGGTGGCTCCGGTATAAAACAAAGACTCTTCGTCATCGTAACTAAACGATTGGGAAACAATCCTGTATTTGTCTGTTGACTCTGCGGTGGGCCGAAACCTATAGTTACCTATTTTAGAAATGTTTTCTGCAACATTCATGTTCCATTCTGCTATAACTTTAGACTGTAGCCTAATAACAGAAGATGTTTCTAGATGCTCTTGAAGCTGACTGTTTTCAAACATTAAACCTCTTCCAGACTTAGGGATATGTCCCAAAAGTCATGAGTGCTTCTTCCTCTGTTGGAAACGTCGTATTCAAAGCTATCGAAAAATACCTCGATAATTTCATTATATCTATTAAGCTTTGAATAAGAATCTTCGTCGAAGTTAGTAAATTTATCATATGCTACAAATACCCAAAAAGAACCCTTGTTATTTTCATACCAGTTTAGCAGATCTACGCCCCCAGCACCGTTGTCGGCAGTATATAAAAGATCATTTGGACCA
>JALQSZ010000476.1 GCA_023264135.1 Acidimicrobiales bacterium | reverse complement strand
CACGACACGGATTCGGGATACGCATTTCCACCAGTGGCGAGTGCGCGAAGGCCAGGAATCTCAACTGCCGATTGCCAGACGCCGCCGGTGCGGAAACTCGCGAATCCGACCAAGTCGTTGCCATCTTGAAAGTTGCCAACAATGACGCACATGCCGGTGTCGTCGCAGGACACGTCGAATGCTTCGGAGTTGTTGCCATCACCAAGTGAAGCAATTCCTTCGACTGGTTGTGCAGTGCTCCAGGTTCCGCCAGTTCGCTCAGCGTAAAACGCGGTTGTTCCTGCAAGACTCGTCGTTACACAGTCGCCCGTTCCGTAACACGAAAGTCCGTGAACGAGTGAGGCCACGCCGAATGCTTGGACGCCCGGGAGTTCAATTGCGTTCGACCACACACCATTTGTGCGCGTACTTGTGAAGATTCGATAGGTGTTCCCAGCGATTCGGCCCATGAGCGTGCATGTTCCATTGGGAACGCACGACACCTTGTCGGCGAGTGTGGTGTTTTGTCCGGCGAGTGCGGAAAGTCCGGGAATCACTGCGGAGGTCTGCCACACGCCTGCGATTTGTTGCCAGAGCACCGCGGAGTTCAGTGTTGCGCCAACAGCGACACAGTCATCGGGGGTTGCACACGACAGGTCACTCGGCGCTGATGCTGAACTTGAGGAGGGAAGTTGTGCCGCGTTGGACCACGAACCATTGTCGAGGTTGGTGACGAAGGCGTTCGGGTTTCCAAACGTGTCGCGGTAGATGCCAAGTGCGGTGCATCGACTTTGTGCAACACAGGAAATCTTCGTGGCCGATGCATAGTTGCCTGTTGCGAGTGCCGGGAGTCCGGGGACTTCAATCGCGCCAGCCATGCCCTGCGCGGTTCCAC
>JALQSZ010000475.1 GCA_023264135.1 Acidimicrobiales bacterium | reverse complement strand
GTAACCAACCCCATCCGCCTGCAGAAGGGTATCGACCTCAAGGCCGGTAACTCGATCCTGGTCAAGGTAAACCAGATTGGTACTCTCACCGAGACTCTCGATGCAGTATCTCTGGCACAGCGCCACGGCATGAAGGCCATCCTCTCTCACCGTTCCGGTGAGACCGAGGACACCACCATTGCTGACCTCGCCGTTGCTACCGACTGTGGTCAGATCAAGACTGGTGCACCTGCACGTAGTGACCGTGTTGCCAAGTACAACCAGCTTCTGCGTATTGAAGAAGAACTGGGCGAAGCAGCTGTCTACGCAGGTAGCAGCGCTTTCCCACGCTTCAAGGCCTAAGGACTCCTAGCCCTTCATGGCTAACAAAAACGTTCGCGTTCGTAAGGTTCCGGTGGCTTTGGTCACCGGAACCACGAAGGCGGGCGTCTGGCTCGGCAGCATTCGCTTGTCGGGCTTTTCTATCTTGATTATGAGCTTGACCCTGCTGGGCATGCTGGTGTTGGCTCCCAACATCAAGATCTGGATTGAACAGCGCCAGGTTATTGCTGACTTGCAGGCAGAAGCAGATCTGAAGAAGTCTCAGATCTCTGACCTCGAGAAGCAGCGTGCTCGCTGGGATGACCCGGCATATGTTCGTGCGCAGGCTCGTGACCGCCTCTACTACGTGATGCCTGGTGAGATCAGTTACCTCGTGATCAACGACGCAACCATTGATGACCTCAAGCGTGAAAAGGCGACTGCGTCACTGCAAGACACCAACACAGACTGGGTTTCTGGTCTGCTCAAATCATTCCTCATTGCCGGGTTGGGAACTCCCACGCCTGAGCAAGTACAGCCCACACAGTAGGACACAGCTATGCGCCCACCTTTTGAACCAGCCAGTGACGAAGACA
>JALQSZ010000474.1 GCA_023264135.1 Acidimicrobiales bacterium | reverse complement strand
AGTTAGTTTACCATCTACGTCGTACTGTCCGTCGTCGTAACGTGTCCAACCTAAACCGGTACCGGCTCCAGACTGCGGGTAGAGTTTAACCCACTCGCCTCCGTAAACAGTCCATACACCGGAAGCAGTTGTAACGTATGCTCCCTCTTCGATGTTGTATAGTAGTCGTTCTTCGTCTGAGTAGTTATCGACTTTAATCTTGTAAGCGGTGTTGTAGATGTTCATCGTCCTTGGCCTTTGTAGGGTTTTTTATAATTCTTTGAAGTCTTAGACGTGCTTGTTTTCGTCTTGGCTTGTACTCCGTGTTTTTTAGTCTTTATCTTTTTTACGACTACGGCTTGCTTTTTCATCGTCTTTTAATTGGTACGCAATTCGGTACGCGTTTACCGTTTTTAGTTTTATAGCCAATCATTTCATAACCGTCCCAACACGGCTCTTTTAATTCTTCGTTGATCATCTTTTCAACGAGCTCTATCTCGCCTAGTTCTCTTAAAATTGACCGCGACCATCTAAGACCCGCCTTACCACCCCACAAAAGATATGAGATCGTCCCGCAAGCAGTTGTGTCGTTCGGATCGTAGTATTCCTCGGCTCTTGATAAATACGAGTACATTCTTTTAACGGTCTGAAGTGAAATGGCTTTGCCTTGGGCTAATTGTTGCGCTCGTACCTTACCGGTTTGCGTGGCGCATTTATTGCCTTGCTTTTCGTTTAACTCAATACCTCTTTTAGCGTTGTTTTTTACTCCATCTGGGTAGTTGGCGTAAGACTGTAACTGATATTCGATTAACGCTTGTTTGACTTCTAACAATTTAAACCCCGCCGATAGTTCTTCTTCGATTACTTCTTTAGGACGTTCGGCTTTCTCCGCAAAGTACCCTTCGATTGAAAATCCTT
>JALQSZ010000473.1 GCA_023264135.1 Acidimicrobiales bacterium | reverse complement strand
CAATGGCTGGTACAAAGGGTTGCCAACCCGCGAGGGGGAGCTAATCCCATAAAGCCAGTCGTAGTCCGGATCGTAGTCTGCAACTCGACTGCGTGAAGTCGGAATCGCTAGTAATCGTGGATCAGAATGTCACGGTGAATACGTTCCCGGGTCTTGTACACACCGCCCGTCACACCATGGGAGCGGGTCTCGCCAGAAGTAGTTAGCCTAACCGCAAGGGGGGCGATTACCACGGCGGGGTTCGTGACTGGGGTGAAGTCGTAACAAGGTAGCCGTATCGGAAGGTGCGGCTGGATCACCTCCTTTCTGGAAAAATCAGAGAAGCTGATTTCAGGCGTCCACACTTATCGGTTGTTGGAAGGTTGTTGCCGTTGGGCTAGCATGAAGCTGTGGAGCTTTGCTTCAAGGCAGACGAATGTTGGCGCACCAGTTGCGACCGGCTTGGGTCTGTAGCTCAGTTGGTTAGAGCACCGTCTTGATAAGGCGGGGGTCGTTGGTTCGAGACCAACCAGACCCACCATCCCATCGACTGCTGGATATCGGGGGATTAGCTCAGCTGGGAGAGCACCTGCTTTGCAAGCAGGGGGTCGTCGGTTCGATCCCGTCATCCTCCACCAATTACTTATCGCTGTATGTTGTGTTGAGATTCAATGCACAAGCCTCTTGCGTGATTCACGTAGGGTGTTTGTGTGTTGTTCAATCTTGATTGGGCAATGACGAGGCTATTGATTCAATAGCGCGGCTGTTCTTTAAAAATTCATAGAGTCGAAATCAGCGTTGCTGATAGTTGCACTAATTCGTAAAGGTTTAAAGTGCAAATGAACTATCAGTGACAATTTTTTTGATTGCGTCAACGAATATTTCGATTGGCGTATATGTTTGTTAAGCACTTGTTGTT
>JALQSZ010000472.1 GCA_023264135.1 Acidimicrobiales bacterium | reverse complement strand
TGATTTGTCGCGGTTCTTCCCTCATCGGCATGGGGAGTGCCGGTAGGGTCCGCGCATGGCTACGAACTTTCCGCAGGGATTCCGTTGGGGCACCGCCACCGCCGCGCATCAGGTCGAGGGTGGAAACTGGAACAACGATTGGTGGGCGTGGGAACACGCGCCGAATACGCCGTGCGAAGAACCGAGCGGTGATGCATGCGATCAGTTGCATTTGTACGACGCCGATATCGCACTGTGCGCGGCGCTTGGTTTCGACAACTATCGATTTTCGATTGAGTGGTCTCGTATCGAACCCGAACCGGGCGAGTTCTCAATGGCGGCGCTCGATCACTACCGACGAGTGCTGGCGTCATGCCATGCACACGGCATCGAACCGGTCGTGACCTTCCACCACTTCACGACACCTCGTTGGGTTGTCGCAGAAGGTGGCTGGCATACCGCATCGACTGTTGATCGGTTTCTTCGCTTCGCTGAAAAGTCGGTTTTTGGAATCCAAACCACCAGAACTCTTGTATTCCATGCCGGAAGTCGAGAAGTTTGGATCGTTTCTGCCCAACCCGGATGAAAATGTCACTCCAGTCTTGTCGGTGGAAATAGGTCCACAGCATGTGAATATGGGGAACCATGCAGACAATGCATTCTTGGTTGAAACTGCAATCCATGCCATGACCTTGGCGAAGAAGGATGTCTCATCCGTGGCAGTAAACTATGTATCCGAAGCCAAGTTGGGGCAAACTTTGGATTGCATTTTTCATTCAGACACGCTGTTCATCACGAGGACATTGCCCACTGGGAGAAAGGTGGTAGTGATGGTAGCGAGAAGCGCGAGACTTCACACTGAGTGAAGCACGAACAAAGAAAATCATCAACATGGGGAAGTATCACGGGGTGCACTTCGTAAATAAGAAAAGCAGTTTCCA
>JALQSZ010000471.1 GCA_023264135.1 Acidimicrobiales bacterium | reverse complement strand
CTTTCGGGATTTTCCCGGTAGCATGCTTGTTTGAGTGTCTGTGAACCCCACTCAGCGTTGATGTATTTCAGCAGCTGGATTTGTGTGAGTGTCTAACTTTAATTAGGTGGACTCTTGCGAAATGTTCGTAGACGTTTGCTTAGCAAGCATTGTTTCTAGTTTTTCACACAATGTTTTGTGTTAAGAGCTGAACATATCGTCTATCTCCGGTAACACTTTACGTGTCGAGTGAGTTTTAGCGCGTAGTTTAGTTTTTTGCACGTATAAAACATGAGAAATTAGGCTCAGTGTTTTCTATGGCAAATATCACGTGCAAAGTTTTTGCGCGTGATATAACTCATTCCGGATCTCAAATCAAGCAAGAGGACCCGCCGAATTTAAGCATATAATTAAGCGGAGGAAAAGAAACTAACCAGGATTCCCCTAGTAAGGGCGACTGAAGCGGGAAGTGCTCAGGATGTGAATCTGCGCTATGCGCCGAATTGTGGTCTGTAGACGGTGACATTATTGGCCGGGCCAAGTCCCTTGGAAAAGGGCAGCAGAGAGGGTGAGACTCCCGTCCGCCTGGCTAAGTGAGTCGCTAGTCAACGAGTCGAGTTGTTTGGGATTGCAGCTCTAAGTGGGTGGTAAATTCCATCTAAAGCTAAATATTGGTGGGAGACCGATAGCGTACAAGTACCGTGAGGGAAAGATGCAAAGAACTTTGAAAAGAGAGTTAAAGAGTACCTGAAATTGCTGAAAGGGAAGCGAAGGAAACCAGTGTTAAATGTGTCATACTTCCTGATCCGCTTGCGGATTGGGCGCTGTGTCATGTTTTAAGTTGTCCTTGGTTGGATGCTATGGAAGAGCGCTAAAGGAGTTGACTTTGGTTGCTAGCATTGCTTCTGACTGAGGAGGACGAAATGGTTTTCTTTACCCCGTCTTGAAA
>JALQSZ010000470.1 GCA_023264135.1 Acidimicrobiales bacterium | reverse complement strand
CCTTTGCGGCCTCCGCTGTAGCAGCCGCTTCCTCCCGGGCCTTCTGTGCGGCCGTGCTGCTGGCCGATGCGTGCTTGCTGGCGGCGTGCGTAGCGGCGTCCCGAGCGTCTTTCTCCCCCTGCACGGCCAACGCAAGATCCGTGTGGGCGTCGTGATTTTGCGCCAACACGCCGACCGCCACTTGCATGGACACGGTCTGCCCGTCAATCTGTTGCTGCAAATCAGCCGAATCGTCCGTCAGGCCCCGAATGGCGGCCCCAAACGGTGACCACGCCGGCATCATGTATTCGGCGGCGTCAATCAGTTGCGTTGTAACGCTGGCCTGTTGCTCGTTCAGTGCCGATAGTTTCGCTTTCGTGTCTGCGGTGGCCTTGTTGTAATCGCCGAACGCCTTGATACTGGCCTTCTGGAGATCCGCCATCGCCTTTGAGATTTCGCCGGTGGCAACGGCAAGATCCAGTTCCGCGCGTGTTGTGTCGTCAATCAGGGGCGTAAGCCGCTCAAACGCCGCCGACTGCTCTGCAAGCACCTGCTGCTGGGTACGTGCCTCCTCGTTGAGTGACAGGTATGCGCCGTAGGCAAGCCCTGCTGCCGCTGCGATTTCCGCAAGCCCGACCGCCACAAATCCCGCAGGCCCCACAAGCCCAGACAATGCCGCGCCAAGCGTTTCGGCTGCCCCGCCACCCATCTCGAAGGCGTCGGCGATCTGTGGCCCCTGCTGCGTCAGGACCATCATCGGGTCCATGCCCGACGCAAGGCCCGCCGCCATGTCCTTCAGTTGGTGGAACAGGTTGCGCGCGCCTGCCGACGCACGACTACTGCTGCCCGCCATTTTATCAAGGCCCGTGGCGGCGTTATTTACGGCGACGGAAGCGGAGTTGGCCGCCGTAGTGGTAGTGGCGAGCGCGTCGTTCGCAGACTTGATGCCCGC
>JALQSZ010000046.1 GCA_023264135.1 Acidimicrobiales bacterium | reverse complement strand
AACACCAACTTCGAACCGGTGTAATGCGCCGTAATAAGCGGTACGACACCAGAAACGTGAAAGAGCGGCCCAACCATGATGCTCGACGGTTGTTTCGGCGCTGGCGCGTCGGGTGCAGGCGGTGGCTGCGGGGCAAGGACAGCACCAATCGCGCCGGCCAATGTTGCGGCCAACGGAAAATGTACAAAGTTGCGATGCGAAAGACAGGCTGCTTTCGGTCGACCTGTCGTGCCGCTCGTGAATAACAACACTGCCGGATCGTCTTCATCGATCTCCACTGACGGCAGCGCAGGATCATCCTCACGAGCCGGACCGAGGAGATGATCAAGTTCGGAAAGATCGTGAACCTCGACGTCGTCGGGAAGTCCAGCTTCCAAAAGTCGCTTCATTCGCGGTCCATCAGCGAAGACGAGACGAGGCTTTGAAAGTTCGATGCCGTGAAGCAATTCAGCCGGCGTCCACCATCCGTTGAGACTCGACACAATTGCGCCGCTCGCCAAGGTCGCCCACCAACCAATGACATACGACGCGACGTTTGCCGATGCGAACGCAACGCGATCGCCCTTCACAACTCCGCGTTCGGCAAACCAGGCAGCGACTCGCGAAGTGGATGCCTCAACGTCTTTGAACGAAAGCGTGATATCGGGGAAGACCAGATTGGGAAGATCACCGTGACGAGCAGCGAAAGTCGTCAGCACTTCTCTCACGTTGCCCAGACGGTTCTTAAAGACCTTGCACTCGACGCCCAAGACGGGTTCGTTCACAATTTCAAACGGTGCACCCGGCGAAAAGAGAACCTCAGCCCCCGCTGGCGGCTCCCAGATCCATGTTGTTCCAGCCATTTCAAACTCCCCACGAGATGAGACCGGTGATGGTTGCCGCAACACGGCCAGAACGCAACTACCTCAACTTCGGGCCCCACCTGCTCGCTCCCGGTAGCGTCCTCCCATGAGCATTTTGGGGAATCGAGTCGTACGAAAAGAAGATCCGGCACTCCTGACAACCGGTGGCCAGTACGTCGACGACATCACCATCGACGGCGCTCTGCACGTCGTTTATGTGCGGTCAATGGTGGCGCATGGCGAAATCTCGTCAATCGACATCACAGAAGCCCGAAGTGCGCCGGGGGTTGTGGATGTCGTGACCAATGCTGATCTCACCATCGGAGAGATCAAGCCCTTCATCATGATCAATCAGACGATCTCTCGACCCGTTCTCGCTCGCGACCGAGTTCGTTATGTGGGCGAACCAATTGTCGCGGTGGTGGCCGAGACGCGAGCCGCAGCAGTCGATGCCGCCGAGCTCGTCATCGTCGACATTGATCCACTGCCAGCGATCATTGATCCCCGCGATGCGCTTGCCGACGACGCGGTGCTTCTCTTCCCCCATGTCGAAACGAATATTGCGATGCACTCCGATCACCCCGGTGATCCACTTTCATTTGCCGACTGCGATGTCGTCGTCACTCAAACGACAATGAATCAGCGACTTGCACCAGCTCCGATTGAAAACCGAAGCGCAATTGCGTGGTGGGAAGACGGCCGACTGATTCTTGAGCTTGGATGTCAGGGAACGCATCCCGTTCGCAACACCGTGTCTGAGATTTATGGACTTGAACCCGATCAAATGCGCGTCATTTGTCCCGACGTCGGCGGTGGTTTCGGAGCAAAAGCACACGCAGCCCCCGAAGCGGTTCTTCTTGGCGAATTGTCGCGACGCACGAATCGACCAGTGCGCTGGACAGAAACGCGCTCAGAGAACATGACCGGCATGGGTCATGGTCGCGGCCAAATTCAAACGGTGACCTTGGGCGGCACCGCCGATGGCGATCTTCTTGCGTACAAAATCGAAATCATTCAAGACGCAGGCGCGTATCCAAGCATGGGCGCAGTGCTGCCCTATGCAACACGCATCATGGCTACAGGCGTGTACGACATTCCTGCCGTTGAGGTGTCATCGAAATCCGTCGCTACCAACACCACACCGACGGGCGCCTATCGCGGTGCCGGCCGCCCCGAGGCAAGCGCAGCACTCGAACGCTCTGTTGATTTGTTCGCTGACAAAGCTGGGCTCGATCCCGCCGAAGTGCGTCGTCGCAATTTTGTGCAACCCGAGGCGTTTCCGTTCACGACCAAAACCGGAACGACCTACGACAGCGGCAACTACGAGGAATCGCTCAATCGAGCACTCGCCGCCGCGGGCTACGACGAACTACGCGAAGAACAAGCTCGCCGCCGCGCTTCGGGCGATACCCGCTTGCTCGGTATCGGGGTTGCGACCTATGTCGAGATCACCGGTGCGGGTCTCGGAAGCGAATACGGGTCGATCGAAATCCTCGCCGACGGAAGCGCTCGAGTGGTCACCGGTTCAAACCCCTACGGGCAAGGACACGTCACCTCGTGGTCAATGCTCGTCTCTGATCAAACCGGCATTCCTCTCGACCGAATCGAAGTCGTGTACGGCGATACCGACCTCGTGCCAACTGGCGAAACCACTGGCGGTTCACGTTCGCTCCAAATCGCAGGCAGCGCTGTCTTCGATGCAACCGGCAAAGTTGTAGAGATCGCGCGTCAACGAGCAGCAGAACTTCTTGAAGCAAACCCCGCAGATGTTGTCCTCGATACCGAGACAGCAAAGTGGCATGTGGCAGGTACTCCCGCCGTCAGCCTTGGTTGGGAAGAACTCGGTGCAGTGTCGAACGATGAGGGCGCGCAACTCTTTGCGCTTTCCGATTTCACCGCAAGCGGTCCGACCTTCCCCTTCGGTACGCATGTTGCTGTTGTCGAAATCGACTCCGAGACCGGAAAGGTTGAACTGCGTCGCATTGTTGCGTGCGACGACGCGGGAACCATCCTCAATCCCCTGCTCGTCGACGGTCAGGTACACGGTGGGCTTGCCCAAGGCATTTCACAAGCGCTGTTCGAGGAAGTCCGCTACGACGAAGATGGCAATCCGCTGAGCACCACGTTGCTCGATTACTTGATGCCATCTGCAGCAGAGTTCCCCTTGTTCGAACGCGTCGAACTCGAGACGCCGTCTCCAATCAACCCATTGGGTGCAAAGGGAATCGGCGAGTCCGGAACCATCGGTTCAACTCCCGCCGTGCAGAACGCGGTGATCGACGCGGTGTCTCATCTCGGCATCCACCACATCGACATGCCACTCACTCCCGAAAAAGTGTGGCGCGCCATCAACGGACTTTGACATGCGAATCGGCCTCTTCATCTCTGAAACCGGTATCCACGGATCCACTATCGACGTCCTTGTTGCCAACGCGAAATGGGCAGAAGAGAACGGCATCGACACTGGCTGGGTTCCGCATATTCCGTGGAGCCTCGACGCGCTCACTGCCCTTGCCATCGTTGGCCGCGAGACCTCGCGCATTGAACTTGGCACCGCTGTTGTTCCGACCTGGTCGCATCATCCCTATGGCATGGCCCAACACGCGCTCACCACACAGGCAGCATGCAATGGCCGTTTGGCCTTCGGGATCGGACCATCGCACCGAAACGTGGCCGAGAATTGGTACGGAGCGAACTACGACGCGGTGATCCACCATGTTCGTGACTACGTCGACGTTCTCGATGCGTGTTCGACTGCGCAACGCCAAGCGAACGAGACCAATGGCGGCCCTGGAGGGTTCGGCGGAACAGTCGAATTCATCGGCGATCGTTATTCCGTCCATTCCATTCTCGATGTGCCGGGCGCAACCGAGGTTCCCGTCTATCTCGCGGCGTTGGCGCCGCTCATGTTGAAACTCGCCGGCGAACGCGCAGCAGGCACCATCACCTGGATGTGCGACGAGCACACGCACGCCACGCATGTGCTTCCCAAACTCTCTGCCGCAGCTGCTGGCGTTGGCCGCCCAACACCGCGTGTCATCGCTGGTCTTCCGGTCGCGGTTTGCGATAACGCGGCCAAAGGAAAGGCAGTTGCCGACTCCAAGTTCGATATGTACCGACACATTCCGAACTACGCGCGAATGCTTGAACTTGGCGAAAGCGGTTCGCCTTCTGAGGTCGCCATTATCGGAACCGAAGACCAAGTCGCCGAACGCGTTGCCTCCTACGAAGCGTCGGGGGTCACCGATCTTTCCGCAATGATGTTCGCGGTTGGCGACGACGCCGCCGAACGCTCAGAAAACCTCGAACGAACACGTCAGTTGCTGGCAAAGCTCGCGAAAGAAAATCGCAGTTAGTCGATTGCCGTTGCCGCAAGACGGCGACGCGTCACTTCGTAACACGCAAGCGCACCCGCAGCAGAAACGTTGAGCGACGCCACTTCACCAAGCAGCGGAATGCCGGCGACAGCATCGCAACGTTCGCGAACGAGTCGTGACAAACCTTTTCCTTCAGCGCCCATCACAAGGCACACCGGTTCGTCGGCAACGGTCAGATTGAAGAGATCGGTATCGCCACCCATGTCGAGACCCACAACCCACACGCCAGCAGCCTGAAGTTCGCTGATCGCGTTCGGAAGACCGCCAACCAACGACATCGGCAGATACTCGACCGCGCCTGCGGCCGACTTTGTCACCGTTGGGGTGATGTGCACGGCACGATGCTTTGGAAGCACCACGCCAGTGACACCTGCACATTCGGCCGAACGAAGGAGCGCACCGAGATTTCCGGGGTCGGTGACGCCGTCCATCGCCAACAAGAACGGTGGTGCTCCGTTTGCACTCTTGCGCTTCGCCAGTTCAAGAAGATCGTGATCTTCAAGTTCGTCAGCGCGGGCAACAACACCTTGAGGCGATTCGGTGCGAGCAACACTGAACAACTTGGTTCGCGTCACTTCGCGCACCGGGATCTTCATGTCCTGCGCGAGTTCGATGATGTCGAGCAGCGTGTCGTTGTTGTCTTGCTCTTCGGCGACCATCACTTCGCGCACACGACGCCGGCCGGCGAGCAACAATTCACGAACTGCTTGGCGACCTTCCACTTGATCGCCGCCGAGGCCGCGAGGAATCGCTTGCCCACGAGCAATTGGGCGATCGCCTTCGCCTCGAGCGCGACGAGTTCCGCCAGGACGATCGGATTTGCGAACCGAGGCTGCGGCATGACGAGCCTGTTTGGCTTCCACCGCTTTCTTAGCCGCCGAGGACATTGGCTTGCGACCCTTTGCTCCCGCTTTCGCCGGTGCTGCCGACTTCGGAGCAGCACCGCGTTTGGGTGCCGCCGCGCGTTTGGTGCCGCCGCGAGGAGCGGCTGCTTTGCGACCGCCCTTTGGTCCGCCCGACTTCGCGCGCGCACCACCCTTTGAAGATTTCGGACCAGATGACTTCCCGCCGCCGCGACCACCACGTGCTGGGCTCATCGTTCCACCACCGCAACTGCGAAACAGGCAATGCCTTCGCCTCGACCAATCGCGCCAAGTCCTTCGGCACGGTTTCCCTTCACCGTGACCGGCGCTCCAACTGCACCCGAAAGTCGCGCGCACATTTCGTCTCGACGCGGTGCCAACTTCGGACGTTCACACACCACTGCGGCATCGACATTGCCGGGCTCGAAGCCGGATTCTCGAACCAAGCGAGCAACTTCGGAGAGAAGACCAATGCTGTCGGCGCCCGCCCACTTGGGATCGGTGTCGGGGAAATGCTGGCCAATGTCACCAAGACCGGCAGCGCCAAGCAGTGCATCGGCACACGCATGGGCAATGACATCGGCATCGCTATGGCCAACTAATCCGGGTTCACCGTCGAACACCACGCCACCGAGAACCAGTTTTCGAGCTGGATCATCGGAGAACGCGTGAACGTCGAAACCTTGTCCGACTCGTACCGTCATGACTTCAACCTACCTGAGGCTCTCGAAGAGAATTGCGGCGATGGCCAAATCATGTGGCCCGGTGATCTTGATATTCGTTGCTTCGCCATCAATAACCACAACGGTTCCACCGATCGCTTCAACAAGTGCAGCATCGTCGGTCGCTCCCGCAGAACTGGCATGAGCGTCTCGAAGAACGTCGGCTCGGAATGCCTGCGGGGTCTGCACAGCGACAAGCGTTGATCGATCGAGCGTTTCGTCGACCACCGCTCGGCCTTCGTGATCGTGACGAATCCGCTTAATGGTGTCGGTCACGGGAACGGCAGGAATCGCTGCATCGGCACCACCATGCACGGCAGCAACGACCGCCTGATGCAACTCGCCCGATGCCAGAGGTCGTGCCGCGTCGTGCACGACGATCACCGCAGCATCGTCATCGATGACCGCGAGTGCAGCTCGAACCGAGTCAGCCCGTTCCGTTCCACCAGTGACCGCAACATCTGCAGCACCGGATTCAACGAGTTCCTCGCCTTCGCGTTCCTGCCCAGGTGCCAACACGACAACAACGTGGTCGGCAGCGGCTCGGCTCACCGCTAGGGAATGATCAATGACGCGATCGGTTCCCAAAAATTCGTATTGCTTCGGTGTCACACCGAAACGTCGGCCTGATCCAGCAGCGAGCACGATTGTCCACACCGGACCATCGGTGGGCACCGATTCCTTGATCGTCATCGCGCAGACCGTTTCGCAACCATGAGTGCAGAGGCTAGGCGAGGTCACCGCGATGTCGTTGGTCGCAAAGGGACCGACGTCACACCTCTTGCTCCGCCGCTAGAGTCGGACTCGTGACTGATCGCGAACTCCTCAACTCCATCGAGTTCTTCAAAGGATTCGATGGTGCTCCCCTCGACACCGTTGTGGCTGCTGCTGAAGAGCGCGCCTTTGCTCGTGGTGGCGTCCTGTTCACCGAGAACGATGCTGCGACCGAAATCTTCGTTGTCGTCTCTGGCCGCATCGCCATCGCCAACCGCTCAATCGATGGTCGCGAGTCCGTCGTCGCTCTCATGGAGCGCGGCGATCTTTTCGGCGAGATGCCGCTGTTCGACGGTTTGGCCCGATCGGCCGAGGCCCGAGCGCTTGAGCCCTCCGAGGTCATCGCCATTCCCTATGCGCCGCTTCGCGACATCTACCGCAACCAGCCGGAATTGCTCTGGAACGTTGTCGAGATGCTGGCGAACCGTTTGCGCAATACCGATGAGCAACTCGCCGACTCGGTGTTCCTCGATGTCACCGGCCGCACCGCAAAGCGCCTTCTTGAACTCGCAGGTTCCGCCGACGAATTTTCGTTACCGATCACGCAAGAAGAACTTGCCGGCATGGTCGGTGCATCTCGCGAGCGCGTGAACAAAGCCATCGCGAGTTTCGTGCGTCTCGGCTGGATCGAACAGTCAGAGCGCCGCTATCGCATCACCAATCGCGAACAGCTCGAACTGCGCGCTCGCTGATTTCAACTCTCGGGGAACGATTCTCCGACCAGTTGTTCCGAAAGTTCCCAGAGTCGTTTCGCAGCTTCGGGATCGTTGGCGTAGTCAGAGGGTTGCGCAACCGCTCGATCGGCAAGATACGCGCCGGGGTTTTCCAGCGCCTCCGCGCGTGCACAAGCCCACACCTGCGTTGATGCGCCAACATCAACATTGACCAATGTCGGCATCTTCATTCCCGACTTCTTGGCCCGCGATGCAAGATCGCCGAAGTCGTCTTTCGTGAAACTTCGAGCGAGATCGGTCATGACCATTCCCGGATGCACCGCCCACGAGTGAACGCCGATGTCGCCATAGCGACGTTCGAGTTCAACGGTAAAGAGAATGTTTGCCGTCTTTGACTGCCCGTAGGCCTCCATCTTTGAATAGTCCGTGGAGTCAAAATTCGGGTCATCCCAGAGAATGTCCGACGCAAAGTGCCCTGCCGAGCTCAAATTCACAATGCGCGACGGCGCAGTCGCCTTCAATAGCGGCAGCAATCGATTCACCAACACAAAGTGTCCGAGGTGATTCGTTCCAAACTGCAGCTCAAATCCGTCGTTGGTCTTGCCATATGGCACTGCCATGATTCCTGCGTTCGCCAGCAACACATCAAGGCGATCGTGTGTCGCAAGGAACCGATCAGTGAATGATCGGACACTTTCAAGCGAACTCAGTTCCATCACCTCAAAAGAAAAGTCACCCTGGGGAACGAGTTCCGAAAGTTGAGCGACTGCAACTTGTCCCTTTTCTTCGGACCGAGCCGTGATGATCACCGTTGCACCCGCAGCGCCGAGCGCGCGAGCCGACTCTTTCCCAAGGCCTGTGGTTCCGCCGGTGATCAACACCACTTTCCCGGACATGTCGACACCGCTCAGGACATCGTCGGTCGTAATGGTCAAGTCCTCATTCATGTGATGTCCCCCGGTGTCGGCCAATCACTTGGCCAGTTGTTGTTCACAGTGAGCGACCATTGCGGATCGCGTCGTTCAAGAAATGCCATGACGCCCTCGCGAGCATCTGCTTCACCCATGAGGTGGTGATGAAGGTCAGTTTCGGCCCGATCAACTTCATCGGGAGTCATCGCGAAGGTGCCCCACAACAGCCTCTTGCTCACGGCAACTGAGACCGGAGCGGTGTTCACCGCCATGTCGTGGGCGACTTCGAGTGCATGCGGGAGTACATCGTCGTTGGGTAGCACTCGCGACGCGACTCCAAGATCACGCGCCTCGGCACCAGTAAAGGTGCGGCCGGTCAGAAGAATGTCAGCGGCATTGGCGAGGCCGACGAGTCGAGGAAGCGTCCAGTGACTCATCGCATCGGGCATCACGCCGCGTCGCACCTGCACGATTCCGTATTTGGCGTCGTGGGCCATGAAGCGAAGATCGCAATGCAACGTGAGTGTGAAACCAATGCCGATCGCGTGACCGTTGACGGCAGCAATCACGGGCTTACGAATTCGCCATGCCGGCGGGTTCACCGGATTGGCACTAAACGCCGGCGCATCTGATCGTTCAAAAACCTCGGAGCCATTTGAGAAATCCGCACCGGCGCAGAATGCCGGTGGAGTGCCCGTGAGCACAACGACGCGAACGGCATCATCGGTATCGGCCATGCGGTAAATGTCGCCGAGCGCTTTGCCCATCGCCCCACTAAAGGCGTTGCGCGTCTCAGGACGATTCAGCGTTGCGACCAAGACCCCATCGTCATGGAGTTCAGCGAGCAAATCGTTCGTGCCGGTATCGATCGCGCGTGCCATCACGCTTCTCCCGACGCGACCTTGAGTTCGCGAATCGTTTCCGCAATGCACTCGTCGGTAATCGGGTAACCAGGGAAGTACAAACAGACGCGATCGGCCTCGTGTCCGTAACGACGAACAATCTCTGCAGCCACTTCCTTCGGCGTTCCCACAACCGCGATCGTGCGAAGCACGTCTTCGTCGATCTTCTTTGCCATTCCGGCCCAATCGCCCTGTTTCGAAAGCGCGTTGAGTTCCGGCTGCAATTCGCCCCAACCTTCAACATCGAGCACCGGCTTGTACGAAGGAGTGGAGCCATAAAAACCAAGCAGAGTCTTCACACCGTTTGCCGCTGCAGAAATTTCCTCATCGGTTTGCCCAACCGCGCAAATCACTTCAAGGATGATTTCAAAGTTTTTGCGATCGCGACCACCCTTCGCGAAACCGCGCTCAAGTGCGGGCATCGTGCGCTCAGCAAAGTGGCGTTCAGAATTAAACGGCAT
>JALQSZ010000469.1 GCA_023264135.1 Acidimicrobiales bacterium | reverse complement strand
CAGTGACTACGGGCTTCCCCGCAGCGAGAGCAGCCAGTATCAATTCTCGGGCTGGGGAGATTCCTCCCATCACTTCGACAATCACATCGATCGAAGGATCGGTCACCACCGACTGCGCGTCGTCGGTGAAGGCCGACGTAGCAAGGTCAAGTGAACGTGCTCGAGAACGATCGCGGACCGCAACACGAGCGATCTCAAGAGACAGACCTGTGCGCATCTGGATCGTCGGATTCTGGCGCTGTACGAGCGCGACAAGAGCGGCGCCGACCGTCCCACAACCCAGGACACCAACTCGAATCACTGAACCATTCACGGCCGAGAGGCTACCGGCGCAGCGCCATAGGCCCCGACGGAGTTTCTGACACGAGAGATGATCAGGCAGCCACAACGCTGACGACGGTCACGACCGCAGTCGCCGCCAGCAAAAGCGTGACAAGGCCACGGAAGCGGGCAGGGTCGATATGTCCACGAATGCGATGGCCAAGAAAGAAGCCCACGACGAGTGCGGGACCGGCAACCAAGAGTGACCAAGCGACGTCGGTCGTGAAGCGACCGGCTGCCGCGAACAGTGCCAATGACACGATGCTGATCGTGACGAGCACTGAAGAGATCGTGCCGCGGAATACCTGTGGCGAGAAATGTCTGGCGTGAAGAGCCATCACCAGTGGCGGCCCATTTGTGGAAAGTGAAGTACTCAAAACTCCAGCAACGAATCCGGCTGCGATGTCGACGGGGGTGCTGGCCTTCTCGAGTTTGAACCCGCGGAGATTCACAATGAGAAACAACACGATCACAGTGGCGAGACCGAGCTTGAGCTGTTGTGAGGTCGCCACAATCAAAATCACAAGACCGAACGGCATTCCAAGGAACGCGGCAAGTATCAATCGCTTCGCAGTTGGTCGATCGCCGTGGTGCCGCTCCGACCACGCCTGCCCTCCGCT
>JALQSZ010000468.1 GCA_023264135.1 Acidimicrobiales bacterium | reverse complement strand
GGAGCAGCGCGTACGTCACTGTGGCGGAAAACGACAACGACCTCCCCGTAGGGAGGTCGTGAGGTTGAGTCTGAGACTCGAGAGCGTGAGGCTCAGGATGCCTTACGGCGAGCGGCGAGCCACTGGCGGCGAAGCTTGCGGCGCTCCTCTTCCGAGGTGCCACCCCAAATGCCGGAGTCTTGGTTCGTCGCAAGGGCGAAGTCGAGGCAGGGCTGACGAACTTCACAGTCGGTGCACACGGACTTGGCATTTTCGATCTGTTCGATTGCCGGACCGGTGGTGCCGACCGGGAAGAACAGGTCGGGATCGGTGTCGCGGCAAGCGGACTGGTCACGCCAGTCATCGGCGATGGCGTTCAGGGTCATTGAATGGGGCGCGGTCAGGGCCACGGTTCCTCCAGGATCAGGGGTCACGAAACGGTTTTCCGGCCGATCCGTGGGATGTGTGTTCATGCCACCTCTCCGCACCGTGAGAATCGAGACGTGATTCGAACGGACCCGGACGTGTGTGGCTGAGCGGCGAGAAGGTAGTTGTGGCCCAATGCACGCGCAAGGGGTTTTTGCAAATGCTGAGGTCAGCGCCCGCGATGCCGTAGTGGGTTTGAGCTGCGGTCAGCAGTTGTGACAAAAGACACCGAAACCACAACGATGGAGTTTGACGAAAACCTCGAACGGCAAACGCCTACGGTGGGCAAATGACCTACGTGGTGGCGCATCGAGGAGCGTCGGCGGCGTGTCCCCCGGGAAATACCGTCGAGGCCTTCCACGAAGCGGTTGTCGAAGGTGCCGAGTGGGTGGAACTCGATGTCCACCTCACTGCCGATGGCGAGATCGTGGTGCATCACGACCCCGTTCTTACCGACGGTCGGTCGCTGGGCGAATTGACCCGCTCGCAATTGCCGACATCGATACCCACGCTTGCCGACGCCCTTCACGCCTGTTCACCGCTCGCCGTCAATGTCGAGA
>JALQSZ010000467.1 GCA_023264135.1 Acidimicrobiales bacterium | reverse complement strand
GGCCGTACTTTCTTCGACCGGCAACGCTATTCGAGTTGGCATCTCCGGCCCGCCCGGCGTTGGAAAGTCAACATTCATCGAAGCGTTCGGTAATCACATCATTAACGAAGGCCTCCGCCTCGCCGTTCTCGCGGTTGACCCATCGAGTCGTCGCACTGGCGGCTCGATCCTTGGCGACAAAACTCGCATGGGCGAGCTCGCAAACCGTCCGGAAGCGTTCATTCGCCCCTCCCCCGGTGGTTCACAGCTCGGCGGTGTCGCTCGACGAACTCGCGAAGCGATGTTGTTATGCGAAGCAGCGGGATTCGACGTCGTCGTGGTTGAAACGATTGGGGTCGGACAATCTGAGGTCGCGGTTTCTGACATGGTCGACCTCTTCGCTCTTTTGGTTTCACCGGGTGGTGGCGATGAGCTGCAAGGCATCAAGCGAGGAATTATGGAACTCGCCGACCTTGTCATCGTGAACAAGGCCGACGGAGACCTCGCTGCCGCCGCAGCGCGCACTCGAGGCGACTACGCCAGCGCCGTTCATTTGTTACGCCCCAAGTGGAACGCGTGGTCCACCGAAGTTCTCGCCTGTTCCGCGCTCAACGGCATCGGTATCAGCGAAGTCTGGGATGCGGTGACCACGTTCCAACAGGCCGTCTCGGCCGACGGCGAACTTCGCGCTGCTCGTTCTGCCCAAGCAACAGCGTGGCTCTGGAGCGAAATCGGCGACACGCTGCTCGACCGTTTCCGCTCACACCCTGCGATCGCCGTGCAGCTCGAAGCAACGGAACGCGATGTTGCATCGGGAGTGATCACTCCCGGTCGAGCAGCAACAAAACTGCTCGACACGTTTATTTCTGCGATGCCGTAGTCGCCATTCGGAATGCAGTGAGCACATTGACCCCCCACGGTTGAATCCGATGACGCGCGATCGGAATCGCGCCATCAATCGTTCCAACCACCAATTGTTCAACCTCG
>JALQSZ010000466.1 GCA_023264135.1 Acidimicrobiales bacterium | reverse complement strand
AGAACTCTCGACTGAGCAGGATCATTTGCCGACCGGCCTGATCAGGTCGAGTGGGGCGAGGTGTGGAAGGGTGTCGCCCATGTCTATGCGCACTCGCTTCCTTTCTCTGCCCGCACTCGTTGTCGTTGTGGGCGCATTGTTGCTCTCTGCCTGTGGAGGAAGCAGCTCGAACTCGAGTTCTTCAACCACTGCAGTTGCTGCGCCAATGCCAGCACGTTCGGGAACGTTTGCAGTTGGTCACGACACCATCACGATTCCTGACGCCGCGACCGGCAAGACGATCACCGCCGACCTTTGGTACCCAGCGGTGGATGGCGCAAAGGGAACCTTCACTCGTTACTCGCTGCTTCCCACCGCGTACTTCGATTCGAAGGTCGCGATTGAGGATGCGCCGATCAACGCGGCGGGACATTTCCCGTTCGTCGTCTACTCACATGGCAGCGGTGGCCAGAGTTTCGTCGCGTCGTTCCTCACTGAAGACATCGCCAGCCACGGCTATGTGGTGTTGTCGGCAAATCACGATGGCAATACTGCGGCCGATCAACTTGTGGGAACCACAGTGACCCAGGATGTCAACGATTACATCCGACCCAATGTTGTTGAAGCCGAAATCAATTGGGCACTTGCGCAATCGAGCGGCAAGGCCACTGCCTATCCGGTGTTGAAGGGCGCGATCGATGATGCGCGCATTGGTCTTGTTGGACATAGCTACGGCGGGTACACCGCGCTGGCGACTGCAGGAGGCCACAGCGGTCCTGCAGGAACCATCGCACCCGATCCGCGCATTAAGGCGGTTGTTGGTCAAGCGCCGTATACGCAACGACTTTCTGACGCGGAACTCAAGGGCATCAAGATTCCCGTGATGTTGATGGTGGGAACCAAAGACACCACCACGCCGCTGGCCACCGATTCGCAGCGCCCGTTCGACCTCATTACTGGACCACCAGTTGTGCTCGCAGTGTTGACC
>JALQSZ010000465.1 GCA_023264135.1 Acidimicrobiales bacterium | reverse complement strand
ATGGCTCGGTACATGCAGTTCGGAACGTGGGAAGGCTTTGTCGACGTCGATGGCGACCGAACCGAGTTCACGCACGACGAGGTCGTTGGAATTCGCGACCGCTCATGGGGGATTCGGCCGGTCGGAAGCGCCGCTCCTGGCAAGCCTTCGAGCGGTCCGCCAAACGCGTGGCTGTGGTCGCCGATTCATTTCGAAGACGAATGTGTGGTTGCTGGTTGGTTCCAGCGTCCAGGTGGAATCTTCTGGCGTCCAGACGGACATCGGATCGGCGTCGTTGATCCCATCCCGGCCACCGTCACGATCGACGATGCGTCGGTTCGTCGTTTCGATCCCGTTGGTCAACGACTCACCTTCGAGTCGGGAACTCGTTGGGCATCACATGTTGAAATCGACCTGCTCGGCGATGGCGGCGAAGAGATCGTTCTCGAGCTCGAGCCTCTGGCCCGTTTCGATATGCGTGCGCTTGGCTACATGAATCCTGATTGGGGTCATGGCGTCTGGCACGGCGAGCTCGAACTTGGTCGCGAGGACTGGAACTTTGCTGACGTGAGTCCTCAGGATCCGACGCACCAGCATGTGCACCACATCGTGCGAGCGCATATGGGCGGCAAGGTCGGTATCGGAATCTTCGAGCAGATAATTTTTGGACCGCATACGCAATTTGGATTCAACGACATCCTCGACGGCGCGCCCTGAGTGTCGAGTCAGGATTTCTCGCTTCTCGGGGTCTACGACGCCGACGGTTCGCTCTCAGGTGAACTTCGCTATTGGTTCGGAGCGCGCATCGGGCGCGCGCATTGCTCGCTCTGCGACATCACCCACGGTCTCTTTCGAGAGAAGCAAGAGTGGCGTGAATGTAAAGAGTCGCTGAATGTCGAATTTCTGACATTTCATCGCGACGATGCGCCGTCCGAAGTGCTTGAACTTTGCGGTCATGAATTACCGGTCGTGGTGGCGAGAAGCGGTCCTC
>JALQSZ010000464.1 GCA_023264135.1 Acidimicrobiales bacterium | reverse complement strand
CCTGCATGTAACGCGACCAACCATCGCGATCAGCCGGCGCCGGCGTTTCCAACCCAAGTCCAAGTTCTTCGTTCAAACGAACAAGTGCGTCCTTCACAAACCACGACACCATGCCGGGGTTCGCGCCACAGCACGACACCGCAGTCGTCCCACCCGGTGTGCGGCGACGCTCCGCAACTGCTTGGCTACGCAGGAACTGATTCGTGCGATCGGCGTTGTCGATGGTTTGGTTGTAATAGAGACCGGGCCAAGGCTCGACAACCGTGTCGATGTAGAGAACGTTGAGTTCGCGACACAGACGCATGATGTCGACCGAACCGGTGTCGACCGAAAGATTGACGCAGAATCCTTGGCCTTCACCGTTCGTGAGAAGTGGCGTCAGGATCTCGACGTAATTTTCTGGCGTGAGCTCGACCTGTTGAAAGGCAATGCCGTATTCGTCGGCGTACTGCTTTCGTTCTGCCAATGGATCGAGCGCGATCGCGCGCGTCTTATCGAAGGCGATGTGTCGATCGAGCAGCGGCAACGTCGCTCGACCGATGGAACCCATTCCAATCATCACAAGCGGGCCGTCAATAGCCCCGAGTTGTGCGCCGCCGTGGGGCAGTTTCGGATCAGTCATTTCTGGCACCTCGCTTGAGAGTTGGCGATAGGGACGAAGCGCAGAACCTAGTGGTTTCCGGCATCGCACAACCAACAACCAGGTGAACTCTCTGCGAGACTTTTGTCATGTCGCAACTTCTTCCCGATGAACAGGTCTGTGAGGCGTACCGCCAAACTCGCCAAGCAGTGCTCGATCTTCTCGCGCAGATTCCCGAATCCTCCGCCGTGCTGATTGTTCCGGCATGTCCCGAATGGAACGTGCAACAAACCGCCGCGCATCTCGTGGGAGTTCCCGAGGATCTGTTGGCTGGTCGAATGGAGGGAGTGGCGTCTGACGAGTGGACCAATGCGCAGGTGCAACGTCATGTCGGCGAGTCGCTTGATGCGTTGCGTGCAGCGCTCG
>JALQSZ010000463.1 GCA_023264135.1 Acidimicrobiales bacterium | reverse complement strand
AGTCTTCGTAGCACCGAATGCGCTGTTGGTGCGTCGTGTTGTTCCCGGGGGCGCAGCGATTGTGCGTTAGCTGAGGCGAGACTTGCGACGCGACGCCGCGAATCCCGCTGCACCGGCGCCCAACAACAGCGCGCCAGAACCGATCGCCACGAGTGGGATCGAGTCGGAACCGGTGGTAGGTAGTGATGCGTTTGGATCGCCAGACGGAGAGCTTTCATCGGTGCCAGCGCCATTTGATCCCGGTGTCGAGGTCGTGGTCGCGGGCAGTGATGTCGAGCTTGAACTTGACGAAGATGACGAAGAAGTTGGTGGAGTTCCACTCTGCAGTTCCACCGCGCCGATGTCGGCGATTCCGTTTGAGACGCGCACATTCGGGGTGCCGCGTTGATCGAAACCGTTACCAGTGAACGATGCAACTGGGTTGGGGCCAGCGTCGATTGCCGGTGAACCAGTAAGCGGAAGCATGGTTTGCGTCGCGCCGCCATTGTTGGCGAGCGCGCCGAGCAGGGGAGTGGTCGACATCACGTTGTTAACGGAGACGATCGTTGCGCCCGGATCGATCGTTCCAAGAAGTGACGAAGTTGCTGTGACGTTGGTGACGGATTGAGTGTTGTACAGAGCTAGATCGGCTTTGCTCGAAACGCCAGATGAGTTGCCGGACAGAATTGTTCCGGACAAGTTCAGAAGACCCACGCCCGAGGTGAGAATGCCGCCACCTCCCGAGGTAGTCGCATTCGTTCCTGCTGCAGAATTATTCGTGATCGTTGACTGATTGATCGCGAGCGAGCCGGTTTCGGCAACCATGATGGCGCCGGCGCCACCAACGCTCGTGTGGTTTCCGGTGATGGTCGAGTTGTTGATCGAAACCGCGCTTGAAGTACGGAAATACAGACCCGACGCAGTGGCCGCCGTGTTGTTCGAGATTGTGGTGTTGGCGATCGTGGTTGTTTTTCCAACTCCACCGGATGCGAAGAAGATCGCGCCGCCGCGGTTGTTGTTCGCATGGT
>JALQSZ010000462.1 GCA_023264135.1 Acidimicrobiales bacterium | reverse complement strand
ACTAACTTGTAATCACTGTCCCCCTACAACGTTGTGAGGAATGCCATGTCGAAGCTCGTTACCGTCATCACCGGTGGAGGTGCCGGACTCGGCGCTGCCCTTGCCGAACTGCTTTCTGAGCGCGGTCACCAGGTGGTGATCGCCGGACGCCGTGAGGCGCCGCTGCAGGAGGTTGCCGCGAAGACCGGCGCGACCGTTGTCGTGGGAGATGTGAGCACCGAGAAGGGCGCAAAGAACCTCATTACCGAAGCGGTCAAGGCGCACGGCAAGATCGACAACCTCGTGCTGAACGCAGGCATCGTGCGCAATGGCAAAGTCGCTGACTTCTCACTCGAGGAGTGGAATGAGACGATGCAGATCAACCTCACTGCGAACTTCCTGCTGTCGAAGTACGGTCTGCCCGAGCTCGTCAAGACAAAGGGCAACTTGATCGGCGTGAGCTCCATCGCCTCGCTGAGAAGTGGCTATGGCATGGCTGCGTACGCAGCGAGCAAGGCGGCGCTCACATCACTCATTCAGAACATTGCCTACGACTACGCAGCGGATGGCGTGCGGGCTAACGTGGTCTGCCCTGGTTGGATTCTCACGGACATGGCCATGCAGGAATTCGGCGAAGCTGCCCACACGAAAAACACCACCCCTGAGGCAATCCTCTCTGAGGTGTTCAAGTTCGTGCCCCAGGGTCGAGCCTCGGTGCCGATGGAACAGGCGTACCCGATTGCCTGGCTGCTCAGCGACGAGGCGAGCTATGTCAACGGCGCTTCGCTCACGATCGATGGCGGCACGGTCATTGTCGACGCGGGCATGCTCAACCTGCACACCCTCGGCTAGCCATTTACTCAGTGGCCGATGAGGGCGGCGCCGAGCATGAGGGCTGTCGCCGCGACCATACCGCCTGACTCAATGACGTAGTGCGTGATTGCTTGGCCGCCTGAGCCGGTCGCGAGCAGTAGACGCAGCTGGCGCACGCCCATGATCAAGGCCATGATCAGCGCCGCACCGGTGAGGGC
>JALQSZ010000461.1 GCA_023264135.1 Acidimicrobiales bacterium | reverse complement strand
GCCGTCGCCGCACTTCTCGAATCGCGCAGGGCCGAAAGCCTCTGATTCGGCGAGTCCCTTCTTTTAGGTTGAGTCGTTCTCTAGGCTGTGGGGGTCTCTAAACCCCCGGGAGGGAACGCGATGCGTACAACCAAGAAGGGCGCCGTACTTGCTGCGGTACTGATGGCCGGTCTCATGCTGGTTGGCACTGCATGTGGTGGTTCATCGAAGAAGAGCGATTCCGCGAGTTCCTCGGGTTCGTCCTCCGAGTCATCCTCGGCGACTACCGCAAAGTCGAGTGGTGGCAGTGGTGGCGACGCGAGCAATTGTCTCGACTTGTTCAACAAGTCGGAAGAGCTTTCGTCGAAGATGGAAGCAGCGATGTCGAATTCATCGGGCACAGCATCTGACATGAATGCGATGGTGTCTTCGCTCGAGTCGTTTACCTCGAGCGTTCCAAGTGCAATTCGGGACGACTGGAAAACGATCGTTGCAGGCATCAAGAGCTATGCCGATGCATTGAAGGGCGTCGACATGAACAACTTGATGGACCCTGCGACGCAAGACAAGCTCATGAAGGCCGCGGCATCGATGGAAGACGCCAAGTTCCAAAAAGCATCTGACAACCTCGATGCATGGGTGGCGAAGAACTGCCCGAGTTACGCCAACAAGTAAGTCGGCAACTGCACCAGGTTGTGCAGCGGCACGCGAGAAGGCCCCGGTCAATGACCGGGGCCTTCGTCGTTCGTGTCTGACGCTCGAAGTTGCAGCGCTCAGAGTGACTCAATCGGTGAGCGGCACACCGTTTGCGTCGGTGAGGAAGCTCGGGTTCTTGGTGAGGATGAGAATTCCCTCGACCAGACCCCACAGCGAACCGAGGCCACACGTGAAGATCGTGACCACGATCTGAATGATGGCCTTGTTGGTGTAGCCAAGGTAGAAGTTGTGAACGCCGAAGCCGCCAAGGAGGATTCCGAGGATGCCGGCGGTCACGCGGGACTTGGGCTGGTAACCGGCTGGTGCGGTGGTTGCGGCCTGTG
>JALQSZ010000460.1 GCA_023264135.1 Acidimicrobiales bacterium | reverse complement strand
GTGTCCCGCAGGTACGCATGTGGAACTGCCCTTTGGCGCTGCGTTCGGTCCCATTCGCGCCGGCGACGACGGCGCGAAGTTGTACGAAGTCATGATGGGCGATCCCCGCTCGTGGGGAGATCAGCCCGAACTATTCGATGCCGCGCTCGCCGAACATGGGGTCACGCAGTTACCCGACCCTCCGGTGGATTTTCCCGATTGGTTGGCCGATCTGCGCACGCATTGGGCGCCGGCCGCTGAAGAGGACTGACCGCTACGGCCAGAGCGGTTCGTCGTCGCGGAAGCCGACGTCGTCGCCCCACTGATTGCGGAACGAAACATCGTGTGCGGGTTGGCGTGTGGCCACACCCCACTTGCCGGTTGGATAGCCAAGCGACACGCAACCAAGCATGTTCCATCCTTCGTCCTTCGGAACACCGAGGATGTCGAGGACTTCGTCGTTATGGAAGACGAGTACTTGGGTAAGCGATGTGCCAACGCCTTCGGCGCGAGCAGCGAGCTGCGCGTTCCAAAGTGCCGGGTACACCGACGAGCCACTTGGGTCGTGCTGCGCAAACCCAAAGAGATACAGCGGGACCATTTCGAAGTTGTCGGCCAACCATTGCGCCGACTTCTGCACTCGCAACATCGACTTTGATTCTTCGAGTTCAGGAGCAGCGTGTGCAGCATCAAGTCGATCTTTGTAATACGACGCCCACAACACCGACATCGCTTGGCGATAGATCGGTCCGAGTTTGGCCTTGACCTCGGGATCGTCGACGAGGAGGAATCGCCAGTTCTGCGTGTTTCCACCGCTCGGCGCGCGGACGGCAGCATCCATAATGCGGGCCTGCACGTCCATCGGAATCGGATCGGGCTTCACACGACGCATTGCGCGAGTGGTGTACAGCGCTTCGCGAATATCCATGACGATCAACCTTCCTTTGCGGCCTGCACGGCCTTGTGAAGAGCAAGAACGAGGGCTTCGAATTCCGCACATTCTTCGGCGGTTAACGCGTGGAGAACGCGAGCCATCGCGAG
>JALQSZ010000045.1 GCA_023264135.1 Acidimicrobiales bacterium | reverse complement strand
GAGGATGATGCGATCAACCTCTTTCGCCTGCAGTGCTTGCACCGCCATCGCCACTGCGAGCCAACTCTTGCCAGTACCCGCCGGGCCGATTCCAAACGTCACGATGTTTTTGCGAATGGCGTCGATGTAGCGCTTCTGTCCACTTGTCTTCGGACGAACCATGCGGCCACGGGCGCTTCTCAGCACATCGGTCGTGAGCACTTCACTCGGACGCTCATCGGCCTTCACCATTTCAATGCTGCGACGCACAGACACCGGCTCGAGCACCTGGCCTTGCTGAAGAAGAACGACAAGCTCTTCAAACAACTTGCCGACCGTGCCGGCCTGATCGCCCGACACCGTGATCTCGTTGCCGCGCACATGAACATCGGCCTCGGGGAAGGCATCTTCAATAAGAAGGAGCAACTCGTCGCGATGACCGAGAAGGCCGGTCATCAGGTGGTTGCCGGGGACATGGACGTTCACTGTTGTGCTGGGCATCTGGCTCGTAATCCTAGAAGGGCCGGACGACTCATCCCCCATGGAGACCAATCCCCCGATTATCTGAAGATGGACTCTGTGAGTGATCCCGCCCTTCGTCACCTCCTCGACAGTGCCCGCATGACCGACTCGGTCCGATCGCGGGCCGGATTCGGAGCCCTCGAACGACACAGAGCCGAGGACGCCACACTTATCGGACTGCTCGCCAATCTCGCCGAATCGGAGTCCTTTGTCATCGTGTCCATGGCGAGTGGAATTGAGCGCCGGGGAATCCTCACCGTTGTTGGTCTTGGCGGCGTCGAGCTCGATCACTCTGGCGTGCGTAGATCTCTCATCCGAACCGACGCGATCGCATCGGTTCGAAGCGCCACGACACAACGACTCGATGGCGACGGCCTCGCCCACTCCACCACTTCGTGGCCAACGTTTCTCTCCTCCCGCGTCGAACCAAACGACTTCGTCGCATTACAGATCGGCTCTTCGTCAATTACCGGGCGAGTTCGCAACTTCAGTCGATCACTGATGGTTCTCGACACCCCCGACGGCGGAGTGTTCTACGCAGTCGTCGATGCGATCGATGAACTATCGATCAGCGATCCTGGTTCGATGCGACAGGACTGAACGAACGCATCGACATCGACTCGCTTCAAGCGAATAACTCGACCAAATCGATATGCCGCCAAGCGACCTTCATCGATAAATCGATACAGCGTGCGCGATTGAACGCCGAGATACTCCGCAGCGTCAGCTGAACTCATCCATTCAATGTTCTCGTCCATCAGATTCGTGACGGTAGGGGAACTCACCTTCCAACGAAATGGGCCGCACGGCCTCTTCCCACCGATCGTCACGCTCCGTACCTTGCGACCCCCACAGACGGCGACAAGAGCGGAGAGCGATCGTCATGCGCGGTTTCAACACCACACCCCCCGAAACGCAAAAAGAAAAACAGCCCTCACCGACACGAAGAATCAGTCATCTCCGATCTCGACGACCAAATAGCCGGTCGATTGTTGGCGGCCTCCTCGTTAGCGCTGCAGCACTCGCCGCGTTTCTCGCGGTTACCGGCGCAGGGGGAACTGCTCGGCAATCGATCGTGATCGCTCGGCGTCCACTTGTGGTTGGTGAACGCCTCGACAGTTCGACACTCTCAACCGAAACGATCGAAAAGAACACTGCACAAGAACTCCGAGCATTCTCCTCAATTGACTCACTTGCTGGCGCGGTCGCAATCGCTCCAATTGGCGAAGGCGAACTCGTTCAACGAAGTGCGGTTCTCACAGGGGGCCCCACGGAACCGACCCGCGAGTTTTCGTTCCCCGTCGATCGCGATCGAGCACTCAACGGCGATCTTCGTTCCGGCGAACGCGTTGATGTGCTTGCCACCTACGGTTCCGGAACCGACGCCACAACAACTGTGCTTGCACGGGATGCAGATGTCATTCGTGTCTCTGACGCGAAATCTGGTGCGCTCGGCAGTTCCGGGAAACTGATCATCACGCTGGCTCTTGCATCGGCCGATCAGTTGCTCGATGCCGTCCATGCCGCCCAGGTGGCATCGATCACGGTTGTCCGGTCGACCCTCGCCGGCGACACCACAGGAACTCGGTCCTCGACGACCGGTCCCCTTGCACGTTCTTCGGTGGCCCGATGATGACAAACGAACACTTCGTTGTTCTAGGTACCGCTCGTCCACGCTCCGCATGGCTTGCAGACGTTGGGCGATGGTCAAACACGTCAATGGTCCCTCTCGAATTCATCCGATGTGTTTCCGTTGACGAAGTGCGTTCGCGTTTGCGATCCGACCGGCGGTTTTCCGCCGTACTTCTCGGCGAGGATTGTTCCGGACTCGACCGCGACATCATCGAATCGGCACGAGAAGCGCGCTGCGTTCCGATTGTCATCACCGATGGAACTCCGCGCCGCGACTGGGTTTCACTCGGAGTTGCCTGCACTCTTTCGCAACCCCTTACGCCAGAGGATCTCCTCTCTGCGCTCGCTGATCATGCGTTCGGCGTCGATCGACAAGTTCCATCCCCTCTCACTCAAGCTCCAAGCGACGCACAATCGGTTGGTCGACTCATCGCCGTCCTCGGAGCCGGAGGAACTGGAACCTCCACCACAGCAATGGCGATTGCGACACATTTTGCGTCACCTTCGCAAACACAATTCAGGTTGGGGTTTGAACGCGTTTCGCTTCTCGATGCAAGCCTCAATGCCGATCAAGCACTCCTTCACGATCTCGGCGATGTCGTGCCTGGATTCCAAGAACTTGTCGACCTCCATCGAACGACTTCTCCGTCGCCTGATGATGTTCGTTCGCTCTTCTGGTTCAGCCCTCGTCACGGTTACGACGTGTTGCCGGGTTTACGTCGACATCGCGACTGGTGCACTTTGCGACGTCGCACAACATTGGCGGCACTCGCATCGGCCCGACACGCTTACGACCTCGTTGTCGCCGACACAGATTCCGACTTCGAGGGCGAAGAACAAACCGGTTCCATCGACATCGAAGATCGAAACCTTCTCGCTCGACAACTCGCGACTACCGCCGACCTCGTGGTGGTGACATCACGCGCCGGAATCAGCGGCGTGCATCGAGCATTACAAACTTTGCGCGACCTGCTCGAACTCGGCGTCGAAAGCAATCGACTTCTTCTCGTGACTATCGGAGCTCCGCGGTCGACTCGCCAACGATCCGAGCTCACACGAACAATTCTCCATCTCATGGACGAGGCCGTTCCTTCGCACTCGCTTCCTACGCCGGTCATGGTTCCGATTCGTCGAGAAATCGAATCATTTCTGAACGACGGAACTGCGCCGCCTCGCTCGGCGATGGGTTCCATCACTACCGCGGTCGCCGAGCTGCTTTCGAATCTTGATCCGCCGCAGGTTCACCTCAATGCACACGCAGTTCCCATCGCAATTGTTCCCGGACATCTTGGGAGGACCGCATGACCATCGCTCCACTTCTCGACGTCGAGACAGCGGTTCAAGCTCGTGCCAAACACGACGCCATCGACCTCGCAACTCCCGAGGGACACGAAAAACTCCGTTCGCTCATTGACGATGAGCTTCGACGGTGGGACGACGACGTGCGTCACGGTCGTCGATCGATTGCGATTACGAACCCAGACACGCTCGCTTCTCGAGCCTGGCGCAATTTGGTGCAGTACGGACCACTCACCGATCTGCTGAACGATTCCGATGTCTGGGAAATCGAGATCAATGCACCATCAGAGATATTCGTAAAGCGTCACAGAGGAACCAGCGGCTACCACCACGAATCGTTCCACGACGACGAGCACGTCATTCGCACTCTCACCAAACTCCTCGACGACTCATCTTCAAGCCATCGGAAACTCGATGCAACCGAAGGATTGCAGGACGCCCAACTCGACGATGGTTCGCGACTTCACATCGTTCATGGCGATCTCGCTCGCGGCGGCCACCTCATGGTCAATATCCGTCGGTTTACCGGCGTGCCCTTCACGCGACTTGATCAACTCGTCGCGACCGACACTTTGAGTTCACCCGCATCAGAGTTCTTGGCCGCTGCCATTCGATGCGGGACTACTGCACTCTTCGCGGGTGCGCCAGGCTCGGGAAAGACCACGTTGCTCTCCTGTTGTCTCGGCGAACTTGATCCCTCGCAACGCGTCGTCATTGCCGAGGAGGTTTTCGAAGTCGATGCGCCACTTCCAAATGTTGCGAGCATGCAGACGCGCGCCGCTCGTGCCGATCGACCATCGGTGGATCTTCGTCGACTCGTCGCTGGGTTTCTTCGCATGGCACCAGATGTCGCCGTTGTCGGCGAAGTTCGAGATCGCGAAGCGCTGCCTCTACTTCTCACCCTGTCATCAGGGATAAAGGGGTACACCACCATTCATTCCGCCAATGCTCGAGGCGCACTCTCTCGACTCCGGTTCCTCGCTGAGTTGTCCGATGCCGGCTCACTTCCACATGGAGCACTCACGACTCTCGTCTCCGACGCGATCGATCTTGTGGTGTTCAGTCAACGCACATCGTCTGGCCCGCAAGTGTCAGAAATCATTGCCGTCGAGGAACAGCTCACCGACAGTTCATCTGGAGCATTCACGGTGACCGACCTTTTCACGAGGCGGTCTCCTTTAGAACCGCTCCTCTGGACCGGCCTTCTTCCTCAGCGGCTTACCCACCTCTTTTCCTCTGCGGGGATGGATCTCGGATCGGTGCTTCGATGATCGCCCTTCTCGTCGCCGCCATCGCCGGGTACGGCGTCCACCTTCTCTACACGGCTGGCCTTCTCGGATGGACGGGACTCGGACCAGCTCCGAAATTGACGACAACAAAGCGCCAACGCCGAACGAGCAATGAGTGGATGACACAAGCCGGCCTCGGCGCTGTTGCACCTGGGGAATTCCTCCTCGCAAGCGGTGCAATGTTTCTGCTGGGTGCTCTCGTCGCGCTTGCTCTTTTCGGCGCATTGATCCCAATGCTCGCGGCCGGTGCTTTCGCTGCGTCGTTTCCGATCGCTGCCTATCGGCAACGACGACGCAATCGACTTTCAATCGCACAAGATGCGTGGCCTCGAATGATCGAAGAGCTTCGACTCCTCACATCGTCCGTTGGCCGCTCGCTTCCGCAAGCGCTCTTCGAAGTTGGCGCAGCAGGCCCTGAAATCATGCGGCCTTCCTTTGCTGCAGCACAGCGCGAGTGGATGCTCACGACTGACTTCGAGAAAACCCTTCGCGTACTGCGAGATCAACTCGCCGATCCCACATGCGACGCGACATGCGAAACACTTTTGATCGCCCACGAACTTGGCGGCACCGGCATCGATCGACGACTCGCTGATCTTGCACAGGACCGACGCGACGATGTTGCGTACAGAAAAGATGTTCGCGCCCGACAGTCCGGTGTTCGTTTCGCTCGTCGCTTTGTTCTCCTCGTTCCACTCGGCATGGCGGCCGCGGGACTCGCAGTCGGGAACGGTCGAAGCGCCTACACGACTCCCATTGGCCAGCTTGCGGTACTCAGCGCCCTCGTCATGATGGCGGGTTGTTGGCGCTGGGCCGGACGAATGTTGCGCTTACCAACCGAAGAGCGGGTGTTTGCCCGATGAGGCAGCCACTCGCGATTGCACTGCTCCTGGCGTGGCTCGGACTCACGCTCCTCTTCAGCCACCTTCGTTGGTTTCGGCGCGGACCACTCCTCGAACGCGTCAGGCCCTACGTCTTCGGCCTTTCGCGACCGACAGAGACCGACGACGGCACGCCGCTACTTCGGGTACTTGGGCCACTCGCCCACGATCTCGGCGCAAAGGTCGCCAAGTTCTCTGGCGTGAACGAAGAACTCGCGACTCGACTCGAACGCGTTCACAGCAACCTCGACCCGACAGCGTTTCGCCTTCGCCAACTCGGATGGGCTGCCGCAGCATTTGTTGTTGCCGCACTTCTCTGCATCGCAACCACTCCGCCATTCGCGTTCATTCTCCTTCTCACACTTGGTTCGCCCGTACTCGCTTTCCTCATCATCGAGTCACAACTCGCTCGGCGATCCAACGCATGGAAACGATCACTCGTTCTCGAACTTCCGATCGTGAGCGAACAAATGGGGATGCTGCTCTCCGCCGGCTACTCCCTCGGAGCCGCGCTGCAACGCCTTTCGCGACGATCCGATGGAGCTGTCGCTCAAGATCTCCAACGAGTCGTGAACCGAATCACACACGGAATCGACGAGAACGCTGCACTTCGCGAATGGGCCGCGACTGCCGACGTTCCGGCGGTTGGCCGTCTCGTTGGCGTACTTGCTCTCAATCGCGATGCTGGCGATCTCGGTCACCTCATTACCCAGGAGGCTCGAGCGGTCCGCGCCGAAGTCCATCGTGAACTCGTCGAAACGATCGAAAAACGCGGACAACAAGTCTGGATTCCCGTCACCGTTGCCACGTTGGTTCCGGGTTTGTTGTTTCTCGCCGTTCCGTTCACCGAAGCGCTTCGACTTTTCACCGCGTCCTAAACGGCTTGTCGATCCATTCCCACACAAAAGAAGGAGCAGTCATGCAACAACTCGAACCCGGAGTAGAAGAGTCGGTCGAAACGAAACCCGTCGAATCGAAAACGCGTCGGTTCAAAGGCGATCGAGGCGAAGGCGTCATTTCGGCGGCCATCGCAGTTCTGATCATGGCCTTCCTCGGTGCCGCGATGTGGATCGGCTTCCAACAAATGTGGAAGACAACCGAAGCAACAACGAACGACAAGATCACGCAGATCGGTTCGGAATGAGTCGTCGCCAACAACATGAGGCCGGTTCCGACACCGGGGCCGGCCTCATTTCGACCATTGCCGGCCTTCTCGTGTTCTTGGCCCTCTTGTTATTCGCAACACAGACTCTGATCGCGTTGTATGCACGTTCGGCAACGACAAGCGCCGCGTATGAGGCAGCACGATTGGTTGCCGGAGCACGAACCTCGCACGACACCACCCCGGTGCCTGACGATGCCCGAGCACACGCTGAGTCCACGGTTCGATCACAGCTCGGTGCGTTTGGTGATCGCGTTGAACTCGATTGGTCGACCAGCACTTGGGACACCGTGGCACTTACTGTCCGCGCTCGTCCCCCAAGTTTCCTCTGGGACAGCTTGCGCGGATCAGGGGCTCCGCGGATTGAACGGACCGTTCGCGTTCGAGTCGAGCAAATGCAATGATGAACAGACGTCTTCACGGCGAGCAAGGGCAAGTTGGCGGTATCGAAGTCATTCCATTCGGAATTCTGACCTTCGTGATCGCCATGCTGGTCATCGCCAATGTCTGGGGTGCAGTCGATGCCGATCTTGCGACCACAAGTGCCGCCAGAGAAGCCGTTCGTGCGTTCGTTGAAGCACCCGACGAACAATCAGCACAGATGCTTGCCGAATCAGCGGCACAACAAGCGTTCCAAGGTCAAGGGCGAAGTGCTGGCGCCACTTCAATTTCAATCGCGTACACAGGCGATCGGGGTTGGTCCCGATGCAGCCGAGTAACGATCACTGTTCGCCATCCCGTCCACGCGATCCGAGTTCCCGTCATTGGTGGGTTCGGCCATGGTTTCGATGCAGTGGCGTCGCAGAGCGAAGTGATCGATCCATTCCGCAGCGGACTTCCTGGAGACGCACAATGTTGAAAGGCCGACATCTTCGCCTTCGAGGCGATAACGGAACCGTTCTGATGTTGATGCCCGTTGCTGTGTTGATCATGTTCGTTCTCGGTGCGATCACGGTTGATCTCACCGCCGTTCGAGCAGGACAACAAGACCTCTTGGCCGCCGCAACTGACGCCGCCAACGACGCAGCCACCGCAGGCCTCGACGAGGCCGCCCTTCGTTCTGGCCAGGGCTACCAACTCGATCCAACTCGAGTCTGGCTCGTGGCCGTTGATGTGCTCGCCACAAAGGGCGTACTCGACAATCTGGAATCGGGACCCGATGTTTCAATCAATCCCGATGGTTCAGTAACCGTGAGCGTTGCCCGACGTGTCCCCCACCTCTTCGCCCGAGCAATTCCCGGTGCCCCAGACGACGAACTCGTTCGAGCAACCGCAACCGCCACAGTGAAGCAGCGGTAACGGGATCACTACTCCGTCACGCGATCCGGACCCAAGTTCCGCACCCATGAGTTTTGAATCCGACATCCGATGGTGAAATTGCGACCGTAGTTGGGCCACTTCCGAAATGATTGGTGATCAGATTCGGCGACTCCCCCGAAAATCCGCTCAGACGCGCCCAATAACAACCCTGACCAGACGCCGAATAAGTGCCAGGCACAATGTCCGTGTTTACGGCGAAAGTTCCATCAGCAAAACTTTGGGTTGGCGGACCAGATGATGCGAAGGGCACCCATCGTCCGCATCTGGACGAATTAAAACCAATATCGGTTGGCGCAATCGTGACGATTTGCTTGCCACTGGACAACTCGTTGGTTATCAGCCCGGTTGACTCGCCTGAGAAATCTCGCAGTCGACTCCAGTAACAATTAGTGCCGTCAGCCATGTAGGTGCCCGGCGCGACTTCGTAATTGATCATGAACATTCCTGTGCCGAATGGTTGTCCCGGAGTTGCCAACGGCATCGCAAAAGGTCCATCCGGATAGCGCCACCAATTAATGCACCCGTTTGTTGAGAACCCTGCGTCGGACGCCTTCACTTCAACATACTGAGGTTCCCAAGAGGAGAATCCGTTGGCGATAATTGCAGAGAAATCGCCACTCAAATCTCGGCGTCGTTCCCAGTAACAGCCTCCGCCTCCCAGCGTTCGGTAAATGCCTGGCAACGCGCCTCCAGCTCCGGGAGACCCAATCGGCCACGTCCCCGGGCGAACACATGCAGACGCAAAGACCGCTACAGCGAGGGCTGCACACAGCATCGCCACAACGCGAATACGACGAGTTCCAAGAATTTTCCGCACAATCACTACTCCGCCAGAAGGTTTGTAAGTTCGAACTTGAGCATAGTGCCGATCTCGAAACCTGAGTTCGCTTCATTTCTTGAACTCCCCATACCCTCATCCCTGATGACTAGGGAGCACGAGTTCGAATCAGAGGAGGAATTCCGCGGCGAAGCCGAGGAAGCCCTTCTTGATGGCGACCGCACCCTCGACGCTGAAGAGATCAACGTTGTTCGTGCTGCGCTTCGTAATCGTGACTTCCGCACGATGTGGCTCAGCAGTCTTGGTTCCACCATCGGCACGTGGATGCAGAACGTCATCCTCGCGGCATTCGTTTATACGGTCACGCGCAGCGCGTGGCTCGTCAGCCTTGTCGGGTTCTGCAATTTGGTTCCCCAGTTGCTCTTCGCAACATTCGGCGGAATCATCGCTGACACGTTCAGCCGAAAGAAGCTCATCTTCTGGCTTTCACTTGAACAGATGATCGGTTCACTTGCGATTGCGTGGATTGTTCGCACAACGGACTTCTCGCGCCCTGCACTTCTGATCGCTGTCTTCGCGGTTGGCACCGGTGCTGCGCTTCAAGGTCCCGTGTTCCTCGCGGTCACTCCATCGCTCGTGCCACGCGAACAACTCGCCGGTGCAATTTCAC
>JALQSZ010000459.1 GCA_023264135.1 Acidimicrobiales bacterium | reverse complement strand
CCCAGCTCACCATGCGTACCTTCCACACCGGTGGTTCGGCGTCTGCTGACGACATCACTCAGGGTCTGCCCCGTGTGACCGAGCTGTTCGAAGCGCGCACTCCGAAGGGCGCGAGCCCGATTGCTGAGGCCGCCGGTCGAATCAAGATCGAAGAGACCGAGACGCAGTACAAGATCACCCTCACTCCGGATAACGGAGATGACGAAGTGAACTACACCGTGTCGAAGCGTATGGAGATGTTGGTCGCTGACGGTGACCACGTCGAGCTGGGTGCCCAGCTCCACGAAGGCCCGGTTGACCCGAAGGAAGTTCTTCGCGTCAAGGGTGTCCGCGCGGTTCAGCAGCACCTCGTCGATGGTGTGCAGGGTGTCTACGGCTCACAGGGTGTGCCGATTCACGACAAGCACATCGAAGTCATTGTCCGCCAGATGCTGCGTAAGGTCACCGTGGTCGACCACGGTGAGACCACGCTGCTGCCGGGTGAGCTGGTTGACCGCACGCGTTACAACCAGATCAACCGCGAGGCCCTGACCGAGTCCAAGAAGACCGCTTCTGCCCGTCAGGAAGTCATGGGTCTCACCAAGGCTTCGCTGGCGACCGAGTCGTGGCTGTCCGCAGCGAGCTTCCAGGAGACCACTCGTGTTCTCACCGAAGCCGCCATGCAGGGCAAGCGCGACCCGCTCGTGGGCCTGAAGGAAAACGTCATCATCGGAAAGCTGATTCCTGCGGGTACCGGGTTGTCGCGCTACCGCAACATCACCGTGGAGCCCACCGAAGAGGCTCGTGCCGAGCACTACCCGGCACGCCTGTTCAGCGAAGACGACGCATTCGGGTCGGTTGACGACCTGTCGTTTGTCGACTTCGACGCGTTCAGCTCTGACGAGGGTTCTTCCGAGAACTACCAATAGTCCCCTCTGGGGATAACACCCACCCGTCGAGCCAGCCTCCTGGTTAGCTCGGCCGGGTGGGTGTTTTGGTGTGGGCGCATCTGGGCCTTGTAGGGCTCGCCATTCCTTTGGCGCTGATTGATCTTCGAGACC
>JALQSZ010000458.1 GCA_023264135.1 Acidimicrobiales bacterium | reverse complement strand
GTGAATGCGCTTCGAGAAGTGCTGTCGCATGACCAGCACCGCCAAGGGTTGCGTCGATCACCCATCCAGCCGGAACCGCCGCAAAGGCCGCCACGATTTCGTCGAGCATCACCGGGCGGTGGTCGAACGATCCGTGGTTCTCGGCCATGACAGATACCTCTCGCTGCTGAGCCAGTCGGCAGAGCCGGTACCGGTCCTCAGCAGTCCCTCGGAACACGGGCGCCCGCCGGGATTTCTCCCCGGTCGGGCTCGATGGGAAGCGGGCGGAGTAGGGGCCTTCCATCGTGTGTTCCGAGAGACTGCTGAAAATCGGGCGACCGGCTCGGTCGCAGGAGTGGTCCTTTCGTTGCTGGGTCAGGGACAGGGGGGACATGACACGGACTAGAGCCCCAACGACGTGACGGCCTGGGTGAGGCTGTCGTCGGCGAGTGAGGCTTGGTCGTTCCAACGACCGGCATTCCAGATCTCGATGCGTCCGAACGCTCCGATGACGACGGCTTCTTTGTCGAGCGAGGCGAACTCGCGCAGACGCTGAGGAATGGTGATGCGGCCCTGGGAATCAGGTCGGACTTCGTGGGCGTTGGCGGCGAAAGCGCGGAGCGATTCCTGGCTGGTCTCGCCTGAGCGGACCTTGTCCTGAAGACGGTTCGCCATTTCGCTGAAGCCCTCTTCGGTCCAAAGGCCGAGGCAGCGATCGAGCTGAGAAATGAATCCCTTGTCGACCAACTGGGCGCGGAAGGTCGCGGGAAGGACCACTCGGCCCTTGTCATCGAGCGAATGCTCGAACGTCCCAACGAACATGCCTGCGTCTCCTCCACCGCGGCTCCCCACGGAGCCCCTACGGGCTGACATCTTGCCCCACTTCCCCCCACTACGCAAGCACATCCCTCCCCTTTCTTCCCCGGGGCCCCAAAAGGCCCGGAATTTCAGGCGATATCGGCCGTGGGCCCTCTCTCCGAGCCGGGCGTAGGGTCAGCCCCCGACGGCGAGATCAGGAGGTGTGGCGATGCTGCTTGAGGGGAAAATCGCGATCGTGACGGGGGCGGCCCGAGGCACCGGCGC
>JALQSZ010000457.1 GCA_023264135.1 Acidimicrobiales bacterium | reverse complement strand
CAGACACTTGTCGGTGCGTTCTTTGCGATCGCTCTTGTACTCGGGATCTTCGGTTACGCGATCGACCGTCGCACGAGTGGACTTGATCTGCGAACACGACCAGCTCTACGCGGAGCGGCCTGGATCGCCGCGCTCACATTCGCGATTGGCTGCATTGTTTCATTCGCTTCCTCAAGTGCGTTCGCGAGTCGCTATTCCGCAGTGATCTTTCCGTTCCTTGCCTTGTTGGCCGCAGCAGGTTGTTGTTGCTTTGCCTCCCGACGCGTTCGCTTCGGTGTTGCCGCGGTGTTTTGTGCGTTTCTCGCCATCGGAGCAGCGTGGAACATCATCTACGAGCGCACGCAGGTCAAAGCGATCGCGAACCTTGTGGCCAGTTCCTCCTCGCCCGGCGACATTGTCGTGTTCTGTCCCGACCAACTTGGTCCTGCAGGCGCTCGAGTCATGCCCTCTGGGCTGACCTTGCTGTCGTATCCGACCTATGGCGACCCGAACACGGTCGATTGGGTTGATTACGCCGAACGCAACTCCGGTTCCGACCCGGATGCGTTCGCTGCTCGACTGCTCGCCGATGCAGGCGCGACGCACTCCATTTATGTGGTTTGGAGCGACTCCTACAAAACCTTCGAAGGAAAATGCTCGGGGCTGATCAGTGCGCTTTCGGTGGCGCGCACACCTCAACAGGTTCTCGGCGAAGACGGCGATAAGTACTACGAGCACGCGTCGCTCACAAGATTCGCGCCGCGGTCATGACCGCAAGCCTCGCAACTCGATCGCGAAGTCTCGTTGCGGATTTTCGCGAGGTCATCATCCCGTGGCTCACCACTCGTGTGCTTATCGCTGCAGGTTTCATCACTGCGTACGCCGCGTCAGAACACCTCGTACCGACGAACCGACCCAATGTCCTGACTGAAGGACTCATCGCGTGGGATGGAACCTGGTACCGAGACATCGCGGCACACGGCTACAACTCGGTGGCCCCCGATGGACTTCGATTCTTCCCACTGTTCCCGTTACTCGGGCGTGCGTTCTCTGTCATCACGTTTGGCCGCACCGATGTTGCCCTCATCC
>JALQSZ010000456.1 GCA_023264135.1 Acidimicrobiales bacterium | reverse complement strand
TTGGCCTTCTCGTCTGGGAGACCGTTCACGATTTCACCCCACCACTTGCGGACGAACTCCTTGGGTACTTGGGTGACTATGCCGCTATCGCTCACCATAAAAGAGGGAGGGGGCAGAGCCCTTGCGGGATGCCCCCTGTAGGATCTCGGTTATCCGAGCTTCGTCGGATCGGAGAGATCGACGATGTTGAGGTACAAGTCCAACTCGCCAGCCGTCAGAGCGGACGGGCTGCCACCGGTCGCGTTCGTGAAGATCGCAACGAGGTTGGCGGTAGCCGTGCCCTTGACGAGCGTAGCGGTCGTCGGAACGCCGGCCAGAACACCAGCGGTCTTCACGGATTGCGCCGTGACGAGGCTGTTGGTCGTGGTCGTGGTGCCAACCTGGATGGTCAGCGCCGTGGTTCCGGCAAACGCCGTGGTGATGTTCACCAGAGCGTTGTTGAGGACGTAGTTCGACGGCAGCGCACCGAGGGTCATCGTCACGGTGTCGGTCGAACCGGTACCGTAGGCGATGTCGGAGTACTTGACGTTGAACTTGTTCGAGAAGCCGCGAGCCTGTTCTTGGAGCGACAGCTCCGAGGTACGGTTGCGGGCGATTGTGACAGCAGTATCAGCCATGGTAGTATTCTCCTATTTAGGTGGCTGCGGTTTAGCTGGTCGCGGCAAACTTGCCGAGGCCGAGCGGGTTCTTCACCATCAGGGTGAGGGCCGCGAGGATGAACCCACGGCGACCACCGCCGAGGTCCGGCAGTTCGTTGGACTCAATGCCGAGCATGTAGCCGACGCCAACCAACTCGGGGTCGATGACGTAACCACGCGCCTTCTGCTGGTCGGTCGTGGACGACGGGTCAGCGGAATCAAGGATACCGTTGAACAGGTCGGGCACGATGGTGACCGTGTGGAAGTCGCCGACGTACATCGTGACATCGAGGTCAATCTGGTGCTCGGAGGCATCCTGCGTGACCTGATAGGTCTTCGTGGTGCCGGACGAACCCTCGGAACGCTGGAACTTGGAGATCGCACGCTTGAGCGACGGACCAGCGAACAGGGTGTAGGAACGACGGCCACC
>JALQSZ010000455.1 GCA_023264135.1 Acidimicrobiales bacterium | reverse complement strand
GATCGCGGAGGTCGTAGTCGGCACTCGAGGGCGTGAAAAGGGCGGTGGTGCCTCGGGCCTGCACTCGATCGACGACTGCCTGGCCGAGAAAGCCTCGACCACCGGTGATCAGAACCCTGCGGTCGTTCCAGAAGGCGGTGTCGGGCACAAACTCCATCTGCTCACCCTACTGACCGACGCAGTGGGTCTTGGGTTGCCTCGATGGCGATGCCGGAGGAGTCCTCGGCCCCGTGGGAGACTGGTCCGCCCATGGAGCGATGTCGTCGGGTTGCGATCACCCTCGAGCAGTGCTGGCACGCCGTCCCCGGCGGCACAGCCCGAGCCGCCCTTGAAAGCGTCGCCGCACTCCAGCGCTACACCGACCTCGAACTCGTTGGCGTCAGCGCCCGCCATCGGCACCCACCGGCGCCGGCGTGGACGCCGTCAATCGAAGTGAAGCAGCTCCCTCTTCCTCGGCTTGCTCTGTATGAGACATGGCATCGACTCCGCTGGCCCGATGTTGACCACGCGACTGGTCGCGTCGATGTCATCCACGCGACAGGTATGGCGATGCCCCCTGCTCGTGTGCCGATCGTTGCAACGGTCCACGACCTCGCATTTCTGCGTGACCCATCGCAATTCACCCGTCGTGGTGTGTCGTTCTTTCATCGGGCAATTGATCTTGCTCGGAGCGATGCACGGATTGTGATTTGTCCATCTCAAGCAACGATCGATGAGTGCGTTGCGAATGGCTTTGATCCGGCGCGCCTTCGCCTGGTGCCATGGGGGATCGAACCAGCGCGAGTCGACGACAGCATCGTGACCGAAATGCGAACACGACTCGGTCTCAACGGCCGTTACATGCTCTGGGCGGGAACGATCGAACCTCGCAAAAATCTTCCCGTCTTATTGTCGGCATTCGAAGGCATCGACGAGAAAGAGATCACGCTTGTGCTCGCCGGCCCTGAAGGTTGGAACGAGCAAATTGATTCGCAACTCGATCGACTCGGTTCACGTGTGTCACGAGTCGGATTTCTGGATCCAGAAACACTCGCCGCTTTGCAGGCAGGCGCCGAATTGTTTGTCTTTCCGAGTCGTCAAGAGGGATTCGGTCTG
>JALQSZ010000454.1 GCA_023264135.1 Acidimicrobiales bacterium | reverse complement strand
CTCGCCTTCCACTAGCAACGTGGGGCGTGCACCGGGGTTTGTCACCGTGATGGTCGGCACCTCGGCCGAGCCTTGTTCAGTGATCTGCACGGCGGCTGGTCGAGCGGCAATGTCGATGCCCGCTCCACCGTGGACGTAAATGGGGAAGAGTGACACTCCACCCCGAGTAATCGGACGTCCCACCGACGCCCGTTCCAACTGTTCGATCGCCATGGGGCAACCTCCTCGCCTTGTCTGAAGAAGAAACGCACGACCGCCGGCGAAATGTGCACAGCGATCTGCAAAAAATTCCGTCGCACTTTTGCGACGGGCACTGCGGCAACGTTTATGCCGCGATCACGTAACTGATGATCGTGCTGCGTGCAGCGCCGAGTCGACGTTGTGCATACGAACGCGAAAGCCCAACCATGGGAGCAGCCTCGACCACGGTGTAGCCCTCGTAATCGACAAGGACGACCAACTGCTTCTGTGGCTCGTCGAGAAGATCGAGCACTTCTTGAAGCTGCAGCGAGTCGACCGTTGATTGCGCGATGTCTGCTGAGACATTGAGTGCGTCGACGACAAACTCTTCAAGTGAGTCGATGGAACACACCTGACGACCAGGAACGGCCAAGTCGTCAGGTGTGCGATAGAGGCGAGCGCCTTCGCCTTTTTGAACGCGCTCGTTTCGACGCCAATCATTCGCCCGTGAATCAACCGCCACGTTTGCGAACACTTCGGGTTCGTAGGTGGCCATGATCTGCTCGGAGTTCGCCAAGAACTGTTCGGCCACCATCTGCTCAACGTCGTCGGAGCCTTCATGACAACGGTTGTGGATGATGCGCTCGATTTGGGCCCGCACCCTGAACCAGTACTCGGTACGTGCACGATCGGCAGCGGACTGCCGACGGGCGGACGGATGATTTGACGTTCGTTCCAAAGGGAACCTCCTGCTCGGCGGATAGGGACTCGAAGGAGAACTTCGAGGAGAAAGTCAGTATGACGAGGGGGTGTGACAGTCCCCGATCCCAGTACTGGGGCCGGTTACCACTCCGCCTCGAGCAGCTCGATGAACCCTTGCGTGCGCATCGACCAGGCTTTCAACACGAGACTTGCGCGTCAGTCG
>JALQSZ010000453.1:885-1114 GCA_023264135.1 Acidimicrobiales bacterium | reverse complement strand
CACCTCACCGGGTTGGCGGATCATGGCCGCGTCGAACCCCTATGACTACATCGGTCTCATGAACAATGCGCTCGCCATCAACGACCCGGTTTTGGTGATCGAACACGTCGATCTGTACCAGTCGAAGGGAGAGATCCCTGAGTCGGACCTGGACTACTTCATTCCCTTCGGTAAGGCGAACCTCGTCAACGAGGGAACCGAGATGACCGTCATCTCTTACCTCTCCATG
>JALQSZ010000453.1:0-875 GCA_023264135.1 Acidimicrobiales bacterium | reverse complement strand
TGCGAAGGAAGCAATCGAGCAGACCGGCATCAGCGCCGACTTGATCGACCTGCGATTCCTCGACCGCGCCAGCTTGGACTGGGACGCTTTGGAGAGAAGCATTCAGAAGACCAACAACGTCCTCATTGTCGAGCAGGGAGCGATCGGGACGTCGTATGGAGGCTGGCTCGCCGACGAGATTCAGCGTCGGTTCTTCGACTACCTCGACCAGCCGGTTGAGCGTGTCCGTGGGTCCGAAACCTCGCCCAGTATCTCGAAGGTGCTGGAACGTGCCGCGATTGCGAGGACCGAAGAGGTCGTCGAGGGCATGCAGCGCGTGATGCGAAACAAGGGGGCGCTCTAATGGCGATCGTCATTCGCATGCCTGAAGTGCTCGCTGGGGCAACCGAAGGGGTCATCTCGCACTGGTCGGTCAAGGAAGGCGACGAGGTCGCCGTTGGCGACGTCCTTGCCGAAATCGAAACCGACAAGGCCTCTGTCGAATACCAGGCAGAAGACGCGGGCAACGTGGCGCGCCTGCTGCAGTCTGCGGGCCAGATGGTTCAGGTGGGGGAGCCCATCGCTGTTTTCGCGGCCGCCGGTGACACCGACTCGGATATCGAAAAAGCACTCGCCGACGCCGGTGCGACGAGTAGCGAACCGGTGGCTGACACACCTGTTGCTGCTGCGCCTGTTGCCACTGCCGAACCAGCGGCGGCACCTGTCGCCGCAGCCGAGGTTGTTGCAGTCGCTGCTGTTCCAGCGCGCGCTGCCGGGGAGCGAGTGTTTGCCAGCCCCATCGTGCGGAAGCTCGCGCGGGAGGCCGGTATCGACCTTGCTCAGATTCCTGGCTCGGGCCCTGGAGGGCGCATCGTCCGGAAAGACTTCGACGCCTA
>JALQSZ010000452.1 GCA_023264135.1 Acidimicrobiales bacterium | reverse complement strand
AGCAAGCTCAACAACTCGGCGTGCAGACGGGGCTTCAGACGGCACTGGCCAACCTGAGTTCATCTCAGCAGGCCAACGTGCAGAACCAAGCTGCACAGCTTCAGGCCCAAGGCATGAACGCTCAACAAGCGTTGCAGGCCGCTCTTGCCAACCAGCAAGCAGGTCTTACCGTAGGTCAGCAGAACTTGGCTTCGCAGCAGCAAGCACAACAACTTGGTGTGCAGACGGGGCTTCAGACGGCACTGGCCAACCTGAGTTCTGAGCAACAAGCCAACGTGCAGAATCAAGCCGCGCAACTGCAAGCGCAGGGTATGAGCGCGCAGCAGGCGCTGCAAGCAGCCCTGGCTAACCAGCAAGCAGGACTCACCACCGGTCAACAGAACTTGGCCGCACAGTTGGGTGTACAACAGCTTGGCTCACAGCAAGGACTGCAAGCACTTTTGGCCAACCAGCAGGCTCAGATGCAGGCTCAGCAACAGGCCGAACAGTCGCGTCAATACGGCTACGGTCAGTTGATGCAGCAAGCAGGTCTAGGTGCCCAGTACGGTCAAGCCGCTGCGCAACTCGGCGAGCAGTCACGCCAATATGGTGCAGGTCTGGGGCTTCAAGGCTTGCAGACTGCGCTACAAAGCGCGGGTCAGTTGGGTCAACTTGGCGGCACACAGTTCGGTCAGAACCTCGCGCTCAATCAGTTGCAGGCTCAGTACGGCCAGCAGCAACAGCAGCAAGCGCAGAACATCTTGGGCGCTCAGTACCAAGACTTCTTGAACTATCAGAATTATCCGTATAAGCAGTTGGGCTTCATGTCCGACATCCTACGTGGCGTGCCGCTGACGCAGACGGGTTCTTCCGTATACCAAGCTCCTCCGACTGCCATGCAGAACGTAACCGCTCTCGGCCTCGGTGCTGCGGGTTTGAGCAAGTTGTTTGCTAAAGGCGGCCATGTTAAAAACGAGCGTGGTGCGGGCCTAGGCGCACTGGCACTGAGCACCATCTAAAGGACAGATCATGGTCATCGATAGGGCTTCGATCTTCGCCGACCGGTTCAAAGGTAACCCACAGATTCTCCAAGCGGCGGTGCTTGGGCAGGCTCCGGTGCCCGGTCTGGATCCGTA
>JALQSZ010000451.1 GCA_023264135.1 Acidimicrobiales bacterium | reverse complement strand
GGTGACGACCAAGCCAACGACAAGTCCAATCACACCGACGACAACGGTGAGTACCGCAGTCAGGATGAGACCAATGAGCGCCAACGGAAGTGCGGCGGCAAGTCCGTACCTTGTCGAACGGGGCGACGTTTGCTCGAGAGTGGAAGTCACACGAAGCCTTCGATCGGAGAAATGGACATTGCGATACTACCGGCGACGCGCCACACGCTCGAAGATCTCTTCGTAGCGTTCGGCGAGACGATCCATTGAAAAACCTTCCGCTCGCTCTGCCCCTGAGGCCACAAGCGCATCACGTAGCGACGCATCATCGATCACTCGACGAAGAGCTCCGGCAAGCGCTGCTGGATCATCGGGCGGAACAAGTAATGCGTCACGATCGGCTCGTGCCACATTCGCATACCCCGGAAGATCGCTTGCGACCACTGCGGTGCGAGCCGCCATCGCTTCAAGCAACACGACACCAAAAGATTCTCCGCCGAGCGAAGGTGCACAGAACACATCGGCAGAACGAAGTCGCTGAATCTTTTCCGATTCGGAAATGCGCCCCAACCATTCGATTCGGGTATCGCCCGCGACACTTCGGCGAAGCTCGTCGGTTTCGGGACCATCGCTCGCAACAACGAGTCGAACCCCAGCGGGGAGTTCGCGCATTGCGTTCAGGAGAACGGCAAGACCTTTTCGAGGTTCGTGTCGACCGAGAAACAAAATTGTTCGGGGTTCGGACTTCTGGATTGCGTCGCCTGCGTAGTCGGCGAGATCAACACCGTTAAAGAGAAGTTCATAGGAACCGCCTACTGCTTCGATCGCCATATCGCGAGCATCGGCAGACACTGCACATCGAACATCAATCTTGCGTGCAAGCCATCGGACAACTGGTTGCAACCACCGATAGGCCGCGCTCTCGCCTGCCGCGTGAAACGTTCCCACGATTGGCTGCGACTTAAACAGCAGTGCGGTATTGGTGACACCGGGAGCAAGCGGTTCGTGAACGTTGACAACGTCGAAGCGTTCGTCGCGCAACGCTCGGATCGTGCGCAATTGCGCCGACGGGTCAGGGGCGATTGGGGCAACCGAACCGTTCGCCGCCGTCGGCAAACTGTCGCCCAATGGGGTCACC
>JALQSZ010000450.1 GCA_023264135.1 Acidimicrobiales bacterium | reverse complement strand
CCACCATATAAACGGCGGTCAATTCATCAGAGTCGTCAGTCAAAACGGAGCCTCCTCTGCTGTAGTTACAATGTGGTTACAACGGATACGTTCAGCCAGCTTCTGCACCCACAACGGCTTGATGCCAAAAGGGTTGATGCAAACACCATGCTTGTTGTACCCATACTGTTCAATCACTTCAAGTTTAACCATAATCCCACCTGTGCAAATGCGTAGCCAGTCCAAATCATACCGTTGCTAGGTTCACCCTTAGCCCACTGTAAGATACCAACGACAAGGTAGCCCAAGCCAGTAGCACCTACGATTAGTTGTTCAATCATAACGCCTCATCCTCAATTAAATCAGCTTCACGTAGTATACCATTACTTTGGTTATATTGCAAGCCAAATTTAATGCCTGTTGCTCGACCAGTAAACCTATCCTTCAACACCCTGAACGTTGTCGTTTGTCGCTTGATAGGGTCACTATGCTGCTTGTTACGCTCCAATCCAAACATGTAGTGGCTCCAACGTGCAATGGCTCGTGAACCCGTGAAATGCTTCTCCATAACCCTACCGCCTTCCTCATGGCTCTTCCCCTCTGGTGTCGTCAGGTGGCTAATGAAGTGGATGATGATTCCAAGCTCCTGCGCCAATGACGCCATGTCAGCCATGATGCCATCTAACGCCCTACGCTCATCCTGCTCCTGCGCCGACAATGCCGTCAAGTGGTCCAGATAGATGTGCTCAATGTCGTATGCCTTGTTGAAATACTTGATGATGCCCTTAATTGTCTTCCAATCCATAGCACCGAAGTGTTCCATCATGTAAAGCTGCTCACGGGATTCCAGCCTGTTAACACTCTCCTCATACTGTGTACGGTTCCAATCAGCATCGGGTACATGGTAGAGGCGGTGGTCTAACTTGCCCATAACACGTTGCCCTGTCTCGACTACATTTTGCTCTAAGTAGATAACCCCTACCTTTTTGTTTAACGTCTCTATGTCGTAGGCAATCTGCTGGGTGAAAACATCAGTCTTACCCACACCGACACCAGCACCAAACGCATATAACTCACCCTTACGACGACCATACGTTAAGTTGGTCAATGTAGGGAAGCACCACGGCACACCGGGCACTGGTGGTGTTA